>JAITVX010000160.1 GCA_031285575.1 Bacteroidales bacterium | reverse complement strand
ATTTGCCGTCGGAATCCTTTACCTCTTCGTTAAAGTTCCGCATACGGAAAACAAACCGGAAAACGGAAAAAAAGTTTCGCACTTCGGGGAACTGGTGGACGGATTAAAGTATATACATACACAAAAATATCTGTTGCTGCTTATCATCCTGTCCACCCTTTACATGATTGCGATGACACCCGTATCGGTACTGACACCCCTTCAGGTAACACGTAACTTCGGAACAGATGTGTGGCGGCTGTCGGCAATTGAAATTGCGTTTGCCGGCGGCATGATGCTTGGCGGGATACTTGTCGGCGTATGGAGTTTTCGCAACAAAATATACTCCATCGGGATAAGTTCCGTTGTATTCGGAGCGATGACCGTTTTACTCGGATTATTTACTGATTTCATTCCGTACCTTGCCTGTATGGGCATTTGCGGAATAATGATGCCATACTACAACGCCCCTAACATGACGCTGATACAGGAGAAAGTGGCGCCCGACTACCTGGGGCGAATCCTGTCAGTCTTTACCATGACCGGCAGCCTTGCCATGCCATTTGGGATGCTGTTTTTCGGCCCGCTTGGCGATGTTGTCAATATAAATTACATCCTTATCGGAACGGGAATTATAATGCTGGCGCTTGGAACAGTTTATTTTATCAACAAAACGCTACGAACATCCGATGTGAAAAGCTGTGATTAGGGCAGCATTGAAAATGAAACAATAAAAGAACACCGTCAAATGAACACTACCCCAAAAGCCGGCACCGTATTTTTACTTTGTGTTGCTTATTGTTTTTTTCTTCCCAAATAACTGTTTCTTCTGCCGTAAGCAAAATAAATAACAATCCCGGCCAGCGTCCACAGTATGAGGCGTAGCCATGTTGCCCACGGAAGCGACACCATTTGAAGCAGGCAGAAAAAAGCGCCAAGCGAAGGAATAACCCATACAAAAGGAACCCGGAACGGACGCTTCAGTTCCGGATGCGTTTTGCGCAGCACCATTACCGATATGCATACAATTGCAAACGCCAGCAGCGTTCCGATCGACACCAGCTCGCTAAGTACGCTCAAAGGAAAAACGCCTGCAATGACGCCGGTGGCAATACCTGCAAAAACGGTGGCGTTGTGAGGTACGCCGTGTTTGGCGCTTACTTCGGAAAAGAGCCGGGGAAGCAGTCCGTCTTTGGAAACGGCGTAATATATACGCGATTGCCCCATCATCATCACCAGAATAACAGAGCTGATGCCGGCAATGGCTCCCAGTTTTATAAACGGGCTCATCCATGCAAGGCCGGCTCCGGCATTGTCGATGGCCAGGGCAATCGGGGCGTCAACATTCAGCCTGTCGTATTTTACCATGCCGGTAAGCACGGCGGTAACTGCCACGTAGAGCAGCGCACAGACGATAAGCGAAATCAGGATGCCTCTGGGCATGTCGCGTTGCGGATTCCGCGTTTCCTGTGCCGTTGTGGAAAGCGCATCGAAGCCGAGATAGGCAAAGAATACCACAGCCGCACCGCGCATAATGCCGCTCCATCCGAAATGACCGAACTCGCCGGTGTTTTCAGGGATATACGGTACCCAGTTTGACGTGTCGATATACGACAGTCCGAAACCGACAAACAGCAGTATTACGGAAATCTTAATAATAACAATAACGCTGTTTACCCATGCCGACTGCCTTATGCCGCACAGCAGCAGAGCCGTGATAATGGCAACAATGCACACGGCCGGAAAATTGACAATGCTGCCCGTAAGCGCCCATGTTCCGTTGGCATGTTCCAGCGCAGGCCGCGCCAGGTTATACGGCAAGTCGATGCCCCATTCGTGCAGCAGGCTCTGCATGTAGCCCGACCATCCGACGGCAACGGTGGAACATGCAAACAGGTATTCCAGAATTAAATCCCAGCCTATGAACCATGCAAGGAACTCGCCCATTGTTGCATAACTGTATGAATATACGCTGCCGGCAACAGGAATCATGGCGGCAAACTCGGCATAGCACAGGGCTGCAAAAACACATCCTACTGCCGAAATGACAAAGGAAACAGTCAGAGCCGGCCCGGCATATTGTGCGGCAGCCTGCCCTGTTATTACAAAAATACCGGTACCTATAATGGCGCCAATTCCCAGCGCCACCAGACCGGAGGCCGTCAATGTTCGCCGCAGCCCGCCGTTGGTTGTTTCAGCTTCGTGCAATATGGCGGTAATATCTTTTTTCCTGAACAGGTTTTTAAAAAATGTATTATACATAATGATTTATTTTTACAAATATAAAAAAAATCAGATACCGTTTCTCTTTCGGTAACATAATAGACTTCTTCGGAAAATATGCAGTATATTGTTTCAAACGCAGTATTCAGCATCGTCATTGCGAACGCAGTGAAGCAATCCATGTGGTACTCATTTTCTGGATTGCTTCACTGCGTTCGCAATGACGAACATGGTATTGAAGTTCTATTTTCCGAAGAAGTCTAATATATAAAGCCTGATATATATTTACGGTATAAGAACTAAACTTGCACCGGAGTGCCATAAAGAACAGAAGACAGTCAATCGGGAAGAACATGAAAACAGCAGAATAAGAAATACACAGGTCAGGTAAGCTTATTTTCTGTTTAACCGCACGTTGGGTAAAAACACCGTTACAATGCCCAGCAACGGCAGGAAGGCGCATATTTGATACACATATTCGATGCCGCGCACGTCGGCAATGTTGCCAAGCACCGCCGCCGCTATGCCGGCAATGCCAAAGGCTGTACCGAAAAACAGCCCCGACAGCAATCCTACCTTGGAGGGCATCAGCTCCTGCGCATACACCAGAATTGCCGAGAAGGCCGACGAAAGTATGAACCCGATAAATATAGTAAGAACGCACGTCCAGAACAGATTAACATGCGGCAGCAGCAGTGTGAAGGGAGCAGTGCCCAGAATAGACACCCATATAACATACTTCCGGCCAATGCGGTCGCCAACCGGCCCTCCAACAAAGGTACCCAGCGCCATGGCAAACAGAAATGCAAACAGGTAAAACTGCGAGTGCTGAATGGTTACGCCGAACTTTTCAATCAAATAAAAAGTATAAAAGTTGGTGAGGCTTGCCATGTACACGTATTTTGAAAAAATAAGTATGAGCAGTATGCATAGCGAGAACACAACTGTTTTGCGCGGCAGCAGGTTTGCCTTAACGGCAGCCTTCGGTTCGGTGCCGGTTTTAATGCGTTTCAGCATTTTGCCGTACCATGTAAAAATGTGATACTTCATAAAAATTGCAACAAAGGCGGCGCAGGCAAAAAACACAATGTAGCGCTGTCCGTACGGCGCAATAATCAGCGCAACAAGCAGCGGCCCCAGCGAACTGCCAAGATTGCCGCCCACCTGGAAGATGGATTGCGCCAGTCCGTGCCTCCCGCCCGAAGCCTTGTGCGTCAGGCGCGATGCTTCGGGATGAATAATCGACGAACCCAGGCCAATGATTGCAACCGCCACCAGCACCGGAAACAGCGAATCGGCATAAGCCAGAAAAAACAGCCCTGCACAGGTCGATGCCGAGCCTGCAACCAGATACCACGGGCTTGGCTTTTTGTCGAACACAAAGCCGAATACGGGCTGAAACACCGATGCGCATATCTGATAAACAAGCGTAATCAGTCCCACCTGGCTGAATTTCAGCAGCAGATTGTCCTTTAAAATAGGGTACACTGCCGACAGCACCGACTGAAACGCATCGTTCATAAAATGCGTTAAACTCAGCGACAGCAAAATAGTGTAAGTAATATTATTATTGTCCCTCTTTTCCATTTCCGATTTTGGGGCGCAAAAGTAACGGAAAGTGTACGGAATATAAAATGTAATTTGATTTTCATCCGGAAATTGCGCAGACTCCGCCTGTCGAGGCAGTTGGGAAGATTTCGACACTGTTCCGCTTCACCAGTTGTGAGGTTATGAATAACTGAAGAAACGTTTCGCCGGAACATTCAAGGGCGGCATTGGAGGCAGCCGGCCGCAGAAACCGGAGTTGCCACAGGCAACTCCGGTTTCTGCACTTATGGCATTGGCGTCGCCTCTTCGGAGGACCAATCGTTCACCTCGGAGGACCAATCGTGCACCTCTAAGCGGGTCTGTTTGGATCTATTCTAAGCCTGCCGCATAAAATTTCGTACGTTTGCCCTGTGTCGGTTATACAGTGCCCTGCAGCAGCCACAACAGCTTGCCTGCGCGGGCGGGGTATTTCAGTATTGCCTGCGGGGTTGAGCAGCGATACCGTTTTTTCATCCACGCCATGGTGGGGAATATGTCGCCGGCTATAAACAGCAGTTTTGTCAGCGGGGGCATTGACGACAGCGTGTGGCACCAGGCTGCCTTGCGGAAGGCCATCAGGTGTGTCTGTATGGGGTTGCACATGAATGCCTGTGGGAATATGCGTGGTGTACCGGGGTCGAGCAGGCAGAGGTCGGTGAAGGTGCGCAGCTGACATTCGCCGTTTGATGCGTGGTGGTTGAAGTGCTGCTGCAGGAAGGCGATGTGGAGCGGGTCTTTCAGCTTCAGCGCCGGTACGCCGTTTACGGTGAACTGTTCGCAGTGGTGCAGCAGCCCGTGTTCGGGGTCGGCCGTCAGTAACGGCAGGTTGTGTTCTGTGTGTATTTCAACCGGGTATCCGTTTTTTACGAGTGCCGGCAAATGGTGTCTTGTGCTGAACATTATTCGCCGGTGCAGTGGCGATTTCATTTCGAGAGGGCGGAAACCGTGGCTGCACAGCAGGTTCCATGCGCGGCGTGCATCACGGTGTTCTACAAGCATGTCGCAGTCCGACATCTGGCGCAGTCCTGCGGCGCCATACACTGTATGTTCGAGCACCATCCCCTTCAGCAGTATGTGTTTTATTCCGCCGGCCAGCAGTATCCGGTTTGTTTCTTCCCATTGTTGAGCCAGCCATGTATTGCGTACGATACTTTGCAACAGACCGTTGCGCAGCATTGCCATCTGCTCTGGCGGCACCATGTGTGTGAGGCTTGCAGCAGTTATATTGGCTGCAGCGAGGGCTATTACTCCGTGTGCGTTTATGAGCGTTACGAGCGCCGGCCAGTCTGTTACCTGCCTGAGCATTTCGGCAAGTTGCCGGCTGTCGGCGGCAGGGGAGGGGGGGAGCGAGAGTGCGGGCAGGAGTTTTTTCATGGTGTAAATGTATGTAATTACTGCCGGTATTATTGAAATCTATTCAACAATTTGGTTATGGACTGCCAATAGTATAACTTTGCTGGCCGCCGTAGCTGTGGTTTCCGGGTTCCGGTGTTTGCAGCGAAGTTGTTGGTTGCCTGTGTTTTTGATGTGGCCGACGCCGCGCGAGCATACCGGGAAGTGATGCTCTGCAGCTTGCCGAGGCTGGTTGGCAGGAAGTTTTTTCAGCAGTTATCTGAGGTGTATTTTATGAATATTAATATGAAGAGTGCTGTTTATTTTACTGTTGCGGTGCTGTTTCTCGGTTCGTGTACGAGCCAGAAAGAGCTGGCCTATCTGCGCAATCTGCCCGAAACGGGCGGTGAGGAGATGTTTGCGATGTCGGTTCCCGAGTACAGGCTTCAGCCGCGCGACATGCTGTACATAACTGCAAGGGCCATGACACCCGACGGTTATATTGCCGATTTTCTTTCAACAAACAGAGGTATTTCAAATGTAAATGTTATCCAGTCGGAGTCGGGAGGTTTTGTTTACAGTTATAATGTCGATTCTGAAGGTTTCATATCGTTGCCCGCCATAGGACGCATAGAGGTGGCCGGAATTACACTCGAGGAGGCCGGCCGGAAGATTCAGCTGGCTGTTGACGGCGTTTTCCGCAACACAACCGTTGAGTGCAAGCTGCTGAGCTTTAAGTTTACGGTTATAGGCGAGGTTAGGATTCCCGGCTCATATATTAATTACAATAATTACCTGACGGTTCTGGAGGCAATAGGCCGGGCCGGCGGCATAAGCGATTTCGGCAAGAGAAACATGATTCTCGTTGTGAGGTCTGTTGACGGTGGCACGAAGACGTTCAGGCTAAGCCTGCAGGATAAGAATATTCTGTCGAGCGAGGCGTATTTTCTGCTGCCCAACGATGTTGTGATAGTTCAGGCAAGCCCCAAGAAAATATTCAACCTTAACCTGCCCACGCTTTCATTTGCACTCACTTCGGTAACGTCGGCCGTAACCGTTACGCTGCTGCTGCTTAACTATTTCAAATAGCCGACTTTTAAACCGCACACACATATTACATAATGAACAATTTTGATTTTGACAGTGTGAATGCCGACCGGTCGATTTTCGATGAAGATGATACAATGGACATCAAGTCGTATGTTTCACTGTTTGTCAGCAACTGGCACTGGTTTGTCATTGCGCTGTTTGTTGCAGCTACTGTTGCCTACGGGTTCAACAGATATTCAGTGAAGCTTTTCAGGGCAAGCTCGTCGATACTTATAAAAGATGAAAGCCTTGGCGGATACAGCGAAATGAGCCCCATCTTTCCCGGCAGGGAAATGCTGCGGTCGAACCAGAACCTGCGGAATGAGATAGGCATACTGAAGTCGTTTCATCTGAACAGGCAGGTTGTCGATTCGCTGCCCGAGTTCGGCATTGAATATACAATGATAGGCAGGCGCGGTATTGCCGAGCAGCAGGTGTATAAAAACACTCCGTTTACCGCCGCACATGTGTCGGGACGGATGCCCGGCGGCGTTTTTGAAATTGCTGTAAATGGCAGCGAAAATTATACCGTGTCGTATAACGATAACACTTTTGCCGGCGTATATGGCGACACACTGCCGTCTGCTGTGTTCGATGTCGATGAACAGGATGCGTTTGAAATTCTTATTTTACGCAGAAACAGCTATGTGCCCGGCATTAACGAGCCAGCGTCGAGAAAATACAGCTTCAGGTTTGTTGCCCCCGATGCTGTGGCCAATGAATATCTGGGCAAGCTTGCCGTGAATCCTATCGACGAGGAAGCGTCGCTTGTTATCCTTTCGGTTGTCGGACATGCTCCGATGCAGGAAATAGATTACCTGAACAAACTGATGGATTTATACATAAAGCGCGGGCTGAACGAGAAGAACAAAACGTCGGAACAGACAGTAGTATTTATTGACGGGCAGCTTGACATAATAACCGATTCGTTAAGAAAAGCCGAGGATATCCTGCAGGCTTTTCGCCGCAGCAACCGGCTTATAGATATCTCTAATGAAGGCTCGTCGATAAAGGCGAGGCTTGAAAAGTTTGAAACAGACAAATTCGCACTGCTGCTTAAAAAACAGTACCTTGACCATGTATCAGTCTATCTCGACGCCAAAAACCAGATGGGCGACATAGTTGCTCCGTCGGTAATGGGCATTAACGACCCGGTGCTCGAGAGGCTTATTACCGAGCTTCGCACACTTCAGCTTCAGCATTCGCAGCTTAACCTTAATCTGATTGCCAACCAGCCGGCAGTAGGCATGCTCGACGACAGGATTGCCGCCGGCAAGGAGTCGCTGAAGGAAAACATTAAAAGCAACCTTCAGGGTATCGAGCTGTCGGTTGCCGAGCTCAATACCAAGCTCGGCGAAACAGAAGCGGCCCTGGAAAGATTTCCCGATACTGAAAAACAGTATATAAGGATTCAGCGCACGTTCGACCTTAACAATACAATATACAACTACCTGCTTGAGAAAAGAGCCGAGGCAAAAATAACCGAGGCTTCAAATATTTCCGACAACAAGGTGGTCGATTATGCCGGTGTGCAGAATGTTGTTCAGATTAAGCCTACGCAGTTGAGGAATTACCTGCTGGCCGCCATATTGGGATTTATGATACCGGCAATAATAATACTTGTTCTGAATGCTTTGAATAATAAAATTATTGATAAAAAAGATGTTGAACGGATTACAAAAGCGCCAATACTCGGTTTTATAAGCCATAATGAGTACAAGACAGACATTCCGGTTGCCGTAAAACCGTCGTCAACGCTTGCGGAGTCGTTCAGGGCCGTGAGGACGGCCCTCGATTTCTTTCTGACCGACACAGGAAACCCGGTTATTTCAATTACATCAACGGTAAGTTCCGAAGGCAAGTCGTTTATTTCGGTTAACCTGGCTCTGATAATTGCCAATCTTGGCAAAAAAGTATTGCTCGTAGGCCTCGATTTAAGAAAGCCTAAAATACATAAAGCTCTCGATACCGATAACGCCGCCGGGATGAGCCTTTACCTTAGCGGCAAGGCAGAATTTGATGAATCGATAACGGAAACGGGAATAAACAACCTCTGGCTTGCTACATCAGGCCCCATACCGCCAAACCCGGCTGAACTTATAGCGTCTGACAGAATGCTTGAGTTTATTAACGAGGCCAGAAAACGGTTCGATTATGTGGTTATCGACACCCCGCCAATTGCCGTTGTTACCGACGCCCTGCTTGTTTCGCGCTATGCCGACATAAACCTTTTTATTGTGAGGCAGCGATATACAACAAAAGACACCCTGCACCTGATACAGGAATTTTACCAGACTAAAAAGTTTAAAAACCTGTCAATTATCATAAACGATATCAGCCTTTCGGGGTATTATGGGTATGGATTAAGATACGGCTATACAATGAAATACAGGGGATACTCGTACGGGTACAGTTTGTATGGAGACTACACCTCAACAAAGTATGGGTTTAATAAGGGCAATAAGTCATACTATAATAATGATGAAGAATAGATGCAGTTTTCTGTAAAAATAAAAAACAAACTGAAACGCTCTATTGACAATAAGGCCGAAAGAAGCATCCTTAAAAATATAGTAAAATTAATTGCAGGAGATGGCATTGCCCGCGTAATAGGGTTTATAACAACTCCAATTATTACCCGCATTTATTTACCGGAGCAGATGGGCATTCTGTCGGTATTCGTTTCACTGCTTGCCTTAATGGCTCCATTTTCAACACTGAGATACTCTACGGCAATTCCGCTGCCGCGAAACGACCGCATGTCATTCAATCTAACGGCGCTTTCATTCATTATTCTGTGCGGAACAACAGTATTAATCTTTGCAATATACCCGTTCTGCGGAAAGCTGCTTCTCTCAAACCTGTCGGCCATTCAAATACACAGATACTGGTATATAATACCCATAGCATATTTTGCTGTTGGTCTGTATGAAATACTTACGCAGTGGGCGCTGCGCAAAAAACAGTTTGCTGCAATTGCACGCACAAAAGTAACACAGAAACTTGCCGGGGCAACAGGTAAAATAGTGCTCGGACTGTGCGGACTGAAGCCGTTTGGCCTGCTTGCCGGCGAAATGCTGACGCAAATGGGTGGAGTAATATATCTCCTGCGTACATTTATTGCCGATTTCAGGCAGAACATCAGATATTTGAAAAAATCACTGCTGCGTTTTTCAGGTTTATATTATATCGACTTTCCACGATACCGCCTCCCGTCGAGTTTTCTGCTTGTTTTTTCAGCAAAAATGCCGTTACTCTATTTTGCATGGAAATACGGCGCCGAAATAACCGGACAGCTATCATTATCGGTAACAATGCTGTCGATACCCGTTACACTTGTATGCGCATCTGTTGGCAAGGCATTTTATGCAGAAATATCGACAATAGGGCGCAAGGCCCCGGAACAGATATACAGCCTCACGGCATCGATAATGAAGAAACTGTTTCTGTTCAGTTTCATTCCGTTCATTATCATCTTTATATCTGGCCCGTGGATATTCAAAATAATTTTTGGCGAAGCATGGCTTCAGGCCGGAGTTTTTGCACGCATACTGTCGTTCTGCCTGCTGATGCAGTTTGTTTACAGCCCCATAAGCGACGGTATTGTAAACGTTTTTAACAGGCAGAATACAATATTGGTAATAGAAATAATAAGGACGTCGATAATAACTGCAATATTTTTGCTGTCATATTTCATGCAGCTGACTGCCATATCAACACTTGTAATTTACAGCGCCGGACTTGCAATACACTATATCATAGCAACAGGTATTATTTTCCAGATAATTAATATTGTAAAACCGGCAAAAAACTGATATGAATACGCTTCATCTTTCAACTCTCGGAATGTGGGACATTAGCCCGGGCAAAGGACGCCTGTCAACGTATCTTCCGCTCAAAGGTTTTATCCAAAGAGGCCACAGCGTATGCTATATTACAAACTATTCCTGTCAAAAAAGCGAAAATTTCGATGGAATTACAATAAAACGAATCAGAACTCTTTACAGCAAAACACATCCAAGTCTTCACGTAATTTTTTTTCCTTTAAACTTTATATGTTTTTTCATTGCCGCCATACGTCAAATCATTAAAACCAGGCCGCATGTTATATATTCACATACTGCCGAAACCGCTCTGCCTGCTTTTTTACTCTCGCGGCTTTTTAAAACACGCTATGTAATGCGAATGTATGGTGTTTTTTACAGCCCAACCTTCAAACTCAAGGCGTCATATCTCTTTCCACGGCTTGCATTCAGCCTCATAGCCGATGTTTACATACTTACCGACGACGGAACAAATGCCCGTAATGTGGCACTGTCATTTGGCATTCCAGACAGCAAAATACACTTCCTGAAAAACGGCATAGATAAAAGCTGGAACTCCAATACAACAGACGAAATACTGAAAAAACAGATAGCACCCAATAATGAACAGATAATACTGACAGTATCGCGCCTTGCAAAGTGGAAGCAGGTAGATTTAATTATAAAAGCCATGCCAGGACTGCTGTCGCTGAACAGTAATGTGAAACTTATAATTGTTGGCGACGGTCCTGAAGAACATAATTTGAAATATCTCTGCACCAGACTTGGTATTCCTGGCAACATTTACTTTACAGGAGCACTGCCACACAGCGATATTAATAACTATATATCAATTGCCGACCTGTTTATAAGCATGAACGCATTGAGCAGTATAAGTAATCCGGTACTGGAAGCAATGATATGCGGTAAAACAGTAATAGCCCTCAACAAAGGCGCTACTCCGGAGCTAATTGAGCATAATGTAAATGGAATACTTGTTGAACAGAATGAAATAAACAGGTTACCCCAAATAATATCAGCTGCACTTGCAGACGGTGCCTTTCTGCAACGCACAGGCGCAGCCGCCCGTCAGTTTATTCTTGATAATTTTATGAGCTGGCAGGAACGCACGGAGTATGAGGTTGATTTGATAGAAAATATTGTCAATAACACATGTGGCAAATAATATACTTCTTCGGAAAATAGAACTTCAATACCCTGTTCGTCATTGCGAACGCAGTGAAGCAATCCATGTGGTACTCATTTTCTGGATTGCTTCACTGCGTTCGCAATGACGATGCTGAATACTGCATATTTTTACGAAGAAAGTCTAATATACGGCAATGTAGAATGTTTTTTTCCGAAAGGGAGGTAATTGTTTAAATAAAATCACATCGTTTCCCTGCAGGGGAAATATGCTTTCAAAAATAAAATACCTTGCCCCCGAAAGGGGAATCAATATTAATTAAAAAAACAGCATTTCCCCAAAAGGGAAATTAATTATATTAAATAAAACAGCATTTTCCCCTGAAGGGAAAACGGATTAACAGCAATAAGTATTATTTCCCCGAAGGGGAAATGGATTGACAGTAGTTAAATATAATTTTCCGGTTGGGAAAATGCTTTAAAAATAAAAACAGTATGTTTCCCGAAATTAAAAACACACTTTTATAAATTTATTAATAAAAATATAAAATAATATATGTATATACAGAATAATGTTATGCTTTTCCGGTTATTATATATAATTTTTATTAAAAAAACAATAAAAACAGTATGAAACAGACTATTGCACGGGTACACTATAAGGATTTATGGAACAGTGAGTTTCCAAACGCTGCACAACGCACAATTGCTATTGCCGGCAAGTATGACATGAACGAAATGCACCTCGGCAAAAGCTATGGCAACCTTGCTGTATTTTTGCCGCAGCTTGCAAATATGATAAAGAGTGTTGGCAAAAATGAAAAGCTTGCAAAAGCAAATGAAATAGACAGGGAACGCGACACGCTTATAAAAGTATCGTATAAAATAGTAAAATGTTTTAAACCGGTTAGGATAGACATGTTTGCAAATGCATATAAAGCAGTTTCCGGTATGTTTGAAAAGCACCGCGCCGGAAGCATTGCAGGGGCAAGCATTACTTCTCAAAGTGAAAGAATAACCGCACTTGAAAAAGATTATAATGAAAACACCGCTGTACGCAATGCAGCAGCAGCGTTAGGCATAGCCCCGCTTCTTGAGCGCCTGTTTGCAGCCAACAAAGAGTACGAAATACTGTTTCGCGACTATATTGCCGATAAAAGCGCCGAACAGCATATAGATATTTCTGCACTGCGCAGCTCATGCAGCAAGGCTATTGGCATGTTTTTCGATTCCGTTGAATACTGTACATACCAGCATGATGACGTTGACTATAATCCGCTCGTTAACGAATTAAACACACTTAACAATTATTATCGCACGCGGATAAAAACACGCACCACGCTGCGAAAAAACAACAGAAAAGAGAAAGTAGAAACTATTCCGCCTCCACCGGAGCCTGAAGAATAATTTTAAAACAGTTTTTACATTTTTATTATCGCTTTATCGGTTAAAACCCTGCACTTTTAGTGCAGCTACTTTAGTTTCTATAAAACTCTACCGTCATTGCGAACCCGCAGGGTGAAGCAATCCAGAACGTAACATTGATTGGCTTCGCCGAGCTCGTAAACTCGGTTGCTTCAGCAACAAGTTGCTTCGCAATGACGTGAGCTGGCGAATTTCATTCGCTATCCAAACCTGTGCACTTTAGTGCATTAGTAATTTAGTCGTTTACTCCGTTGCACAAAATTTATTCTATAAACCGGAATAAATGAAATTGAATTTTGTTAACAGGATTTATAACCCGTTTAACGGTGTTGACAGGAAGTTTTTTTACTTTCTTCTTGCAGTTCCGATAATAAATGCCATTGCCGATTCAACAATTTATTACTTTTTTGCATTTATGGAAGCGAAAGTATTTCACCCCGGTATAACAAGGGGGATAATACTGTTATTATTTGTAGCTCTTTTAGGATTTAAAAGGATTTCACAAGGCCGGCAAGGTCGGTATATTATTCTGTTCCTTGCCTATATTTTTATATGCACCCTGTTTTCATCAGATATAGTAAGGTCTTTTTTTTCCGGTTATCTTAAATGGCTTATTCCTCTATTAATGTATTCGATAGGAATTTATTATATAAGAAATTATCACATGCTTCTGCAGCTGAATATATTTTTTATATTCAGTGCTCTTATTACCTGTGGCAACCTTATTATTGCTCAATTTCTAAACTATGGTGTTTCAGCCTACGCAGACGATACTTTCTATACCGGAGGAGCCGGAGTTGGAATAACAAACCAACTCTCAATTATTCTGCTTACATATCCGTTTCTGTTAAAAACAAAAAAGGACATACTGCCGAAGATAATGTGGTATATAATTTATTTTATAGGCATTATATCCGTATTTTTAATATTTATGGTAATGAAAAGGGCTGCAATAGTAGGTTTGGTTGTAGGACTTTTAGTATGTTTATTATTTCTGTCGTCGAGAATAAACTTCATAAAGTACATAATAGCATCCATATTTGTTTTATATCTGATATTTCCTTTTTTTGAAAATGCATTCATGACGAGATACGAGTCGAGACTTAGACAAACTGAGAATATTGACAGAGAAGGAAGAGTAGTAGAATTTTTATATGCCCTGGATGAATTTAAAGAATCAGATACTGTACAGAAACTTTTTGGAGAGGAGATATTTAATACCGCAGCAACATTCGGCATTAAGTATTTTGACAGAGGAAGAATGATTCACGGTGACATTACAATGTTTTTTTATGGTTCAGGACTTGTCGGGATTATTATGTACATATTAATTTATGCAGGTCTGTTCCGTGAAGGTGTAAGATATTATACGGTATTAAGACGATTGCCGGTTATAAAAGATTTATTTGCAGTTTATTTTGCAATATTGATTAGCTACTTTGCAGTATCAGTAACAGGCTCCGGAACAATCGGCGAGCGGTGCCTCGTATTTTTATACCTTGGAGGCATTACAGGCGTTTTAAGAAACATAATACTGAATATAAAAAGGGAAAGAATTAATGGGAGCATTTCTGCTGGTATCGAAAAACAGCACTGACTTTAACGAAGGGAAGGCCATTGATGTTATTAAACAGCAGTGCATGGCAGAGCCTTCGGAGTTCGATTTGCCGGACGGGTGGCGCCTTTTTCTTTTCAGGAAAGCGCTTGTTGATGCCGGTAACTTCAGGATATCAGATAAAGCATCACTGTTTGCAACCGGCACCCCGTATATTCATGGCAAGAGTTATGCCGATTCGCTCGATTATGTTTTCAGAAAGCTATGCGATAATAATGAAATACCTGCAATATCGGGACAGTATTTTATGCTTTTCCAAAACGAAGGCAGGCTGTTGTTTAAGACAGACGCATCGGGTATTTACAGTATTTACCACACCGCTGACGCCACGATAATATCCTCTTCGTTCATGGCCATTGCCGAAGGACTTGGAAAGCTTAGCCCCGACAGAGATACACTACTTGAAAACCTGCTTACAGGATCAATAACAGGCAGCGATACTGTCTTCAAAGAGATTAAAAGGTTTGAACCGCAGTTGCCGGCAGACCTTGCCGGAATCCGTTTCGCGACGGAAGCTGCGCCGGAACAAAATACCGTTCAATATAAAAACAGAAAAGAAAGTCAAAATGCACAAATAGAAGCCCTCGATAACTGTTTTGCAGGAATGGCGGCAATTGTAAATGAATATGGAGCTGATGCAGGCATTACAGGCGGTTTCGACAGCAGGCTTATTCTGGCAATGGCACTCAGAAAGTTTGATGCAGAAAAGTTACAGTTTCATTCACACAAAAGAAAGAACATTGACAGGGATTTTATTGCAGGCGAGGAACTCTGTAAGTTGAAAAACCTGAACTTTGTCAATTTGCAGCTTAATGATACCTGCGAAGAGGATAATTCAGCTGTTGAGAACATTCTTTCGAGAAGCATGCTGTTCTGCGACGGTCAGGTGAGAACAAACTGTTTTTGGCACGAGGAGTTTAATACCGCCGGTTACAGGATTAATATTTTGCATGATAAAAAACTTGGGCTTAGTGGAATTGGCGGCGAGCAGTACAGGAATATGGAAAAGTATTTTTATCCGGGTTTGGACAGATTTATACGGCTGGAACTTGTTATAAGGCATTGCGGGCAAAATATAGCCGGCAGCAAGACGATTGACGGTGTGGTTGCCAGAATTTCCGACAAAATCAAGAAGAGGCTGAATGTAAAACAGCAGATGGATATGACCGCGATTAAGCAATGCATGAACCATATTTATATCCCGGCCAACAGGGGGTTGCGTGGAAGCTACGAAAACAGACTTTCGTTTTTTCTGTATCCGTTTGCAGACCGCGAAGTTTCGGCAGCAGCCATAAATGCGGCAAAATTTCTCGGCTGGTCGATGGATTACGAGGCAGAGCTCATAAAGTATGTAGCTCCGGAGCTGATGGATGCGCCTGCGAGTTACAGTTTCAGGCTTGGCGACGGCGAGCCACTGGGCAGGATTGTTTCGGCTACAGTATTGAATAACTTCATCCCGTGCAGGTTATCGAACAGAATTAAAGAGTTTGTATTTCCACAGGATATAAGCCTGTGGGAGACCTTTATGTGTCGTTTTGAGGTGTTTTCAAAATCATTTTTAACGGTTAAAAGGCTGGGATTGCCGGTTAAACCTGAGAACCTGATAAAGAGAAAAGGTGTTGGCCCGTTGGTTTTTGCAATGGGATTCCTTTTAGACAGATTTAAAGAAAAATTAGTTACCGATTGATTGATATGATTTCGACAGTAAAAAAAATTACGGTATTTGTATATGATTCGTTTGTTAAATACACTTTAAGGAAGAAGGCGAGAAAAATTATTTCAACACTGAAGAAGGAGGGAACTGCAAAAAATCCTCCTGAAAGAACATTGCAGGCATACAGGGAGTTTTGGAAGCCGGTTTTGAGAGGTATTGACGTGAAGTGGCTTAAAATTTACGGAAGCGTTTCGGGATTGTGGGACAGGCGGTATGTTTCGGAGCGAATTTACTATTCAATAATTGAGCCGTGCCTTAACAACAAGGCGTTTGCAAAGGCATATAACGACAAAAATTTCTACTGGAAAACAATTGACAGTGCATTGTTGCCTGAAACATTTGTAAAGAACATAAATGGCGTTTTTTATAACAGCAAAAATGCGGCAATTGATTTAAATGAAGCGTGCAGAACTGTTGAGCAGGCCGAAAGTTTTATAATTAAACCGTCGGTTGATTCGGGTGGGGGGAAAGCCGTTCGCCTTTATCGCCGTGTGGGCGATGTTTTTTCAGATAAAGAGGGCTGTGCTGTAAAAACAGAGGAGTTGTTCCGTAATTACAGGAAAAATTTTACGGTACAGAAGGTAATCAAACAGCATGAGTTTTACGCATGTTTTAATGCAACGTCGCTTAATACGGTAAGAATTTTTACATACCGCTCGGTAGCCGATGAGCAGGTGCATGTGCTTCACAGCGTTTTGCGTGCAGGCCGTGCGGGGAGTGTAACCGATAATCAGGCGTCAGGAGGGTTTGCATGCGGTGTAACAGATGACGGATGCCTTACAGGAAAGGCTGTAAACAAGGCAGGAAGCAGCTTCCGCGAAGTGAATGGCGTAAAACTTGAAGAGGATTTAAGGCTTCCAGGATTTGAAAGTATGAAAAAAACTGCAAAAAGAATAGCAAAAGAGTTTGCATATTCGCGGCTTCTTGGGTTTGATATGTGCGTTGATGCGGAAGGTGAAGTAAAACTGATAGAAGTTAATAATGTTAATAACGAAATTAATTTCTACCAGATGCTTAACGGGCCTCTGTTTGGCGAATTTACAAAAGAGGTTTTGGAGTGGGTTTCGATGAAAGATAAATCTTTTATGATCGATTTCGATATTTAAACAGTTAGTTTATATTAATATAAGCATGAGTTTTGTTACGCATATTCATGATTTGATTAGAGGCACCAGCATTGCTAAAACCAAGCGTTTCTTAGACAAATCGGAAAAATGGACGGTTGAAAAGATGGAAGCATACCGCCTTGAAAAGCTTCAAAAGTTAGTAAAGTTCAGCTACGGGCATGTTCCGTATTACACGCAGTTGATGGACAGCGTTTGTGTGAAACCTTCAGACATAAGAAATTTGTCTGACATTCAAAAAATACCGATATCGACTAAAGATATGGTTCGAAAAAAAAATGCTATGTTGCTTGCAGACAATGTTAATTTAAAAGATAGGCGGATAAAGGAGGGAAAAACCGGCGGAACAACAGGAGCGCCGCTGAAACTGTATAAAAATGCACAGACACGCGGCTTTACATGGGGCGCATACAGGCGTTGGCATGGCTGGATGGGGGTAAAATACGCCGACAAAACTGTTGTATTGTGGGGCGACCCCACATTGCTTCATGAGAACCGGTATGTAAAGCTGAAAGAGCGTGTAATTAACAAATTGTCACACAGATTGGAAATCAGCAGTTTCAATTTGAACGAAAAAACTTTGCCGGAGGTGGCAGACAGGATAATGCAGTTTAAACCGGTGCTACTGCGGGGATATTTAAGCGCCATTTTGCAGGTTGCGAAATATTTTGAAGAAAACAATTTGACATTACCTTCGCTTAAAGCCGTATTGAGCACGACAGAAACGCTTTTGCCGCCATACAGAATATACATAAGGCATGTTTTCGGAGTGGAAACATACGACCAGTACGGTTGCGGCGAGTGCAGCGGCATGGCGTTTGAATGTGCGGCGCATAACGGTCTTCACATATCGGAAGAACACTGTTTAATGGAAATTGTGGACGAAGCAGGCCGAAATATATACGACACGGCAGGCCGCGTGGTTGTAACCGATTTGGATAACTACGCAATGCCTTTTATACGTTACGAAAATGGTGATAGTGCAGTAAAAAGCTCGCAGAAATGCAGCTGCGGCAGAACGTCGGAACTTCTCACGTCAATATCGGGGCGCACCCATGACCTTATTTACCTGAAAAGCGGAAGCCCTGTTAACGGAATCTTCTTCACAAACCTGTTCCACGAGCTCGGTTACGATAATTTTGAATACTTTACACGCTTTCAGATTTATCAAAAAACTAAAGGTGATTTTGTTTGCCGCCTCGAGAAAACAAAAATACAGATACCGGAAAGAATAATACATCATATTCAAAGCGCATTACTGCATTTTGCCAACAATGTAGTAATTGAACTGTATGATAAACTGCCAAACGATACATCGGGCAAGTTCAGATACCTGTTTTCAGAACTTGAAGATTAAAAAAAATATAACCAAATGAAAGTGCTTTTTGTATGCTCCGGAGGTACAACGGGCGCCCCCGGAGCGGTAGTAAGGAACCAGGGAACGTCAATTGAACGGCTCGGAATAACCATTGAATATTTCTGCGTAAAGGGTAGGGGAGTAATGAGTTATTTTAGGTCGATTGCCCCGCTAAGAAGGAAAATAAAAACCTTTAAACCAGATGTTGTTCACGCACACTATTCATTTTCGGCGTTTCTTGCATTTCTTGCAGGTGCACGGCCTCTTGTAATTTCGCTTATGGGAAGCGACGCAATGAAAAAATGGCTTCTGCGGTTTTGTACAAGGAAGGTTTCGATGCTTTCTGAACTAACTATTGTGAAATCTGCTGAAATGAGACGGCGACTTAACCTGCGACGACCCATTGTTATACCGAACGGAGTAGATACGGAACTGTTTAAGCCGGCAAGCAGGGAAGAATGTATCGAAAAAACAGGCCTTAATCAAGGAAAAATAAACATACTTTTTGCAAGCAATCATTCGCGGCCTGAAAAAAACTACCCGCTTGCCAAAGCAGCCGTCGAGCTGGCTCAAAAAAACAATCCCGATATTGAACTGACAGTTTTAAACAGCATTGAAACCGCCATGCTGCCGCTTTACTACAACTCTGCACACATTTTACTGCTCACGTCGCTGTGGGAAGGCTCGCCTAATGTGGTAAAAGAGGCTATGGCCTGCAATCTGCCTGTTGTTTCGACTGATGTTGGCGACGTCAGGAAGCTGATAGCCGGAGTTTGTAATTCGATGATTTGCATCAACAGTGCGGAGGATGTTTCGCGCTGTATTTGCGAGGTAATTGCCCGGAATGAACGCTCCGACGGGCGCAGAAAAATATTTCAGCTTGGCCTCGATTCGCGCTCTGTTGCGCAAAAGATAAAAGAAGAGTACGCAAAGGTTATTATTGCCTGCAAAGATGTATGAATTAATTGTGTATGTCGAAACTCGAAGCACGCCGTCATAGTTAACCTCTCTGCGAGAAACGGGATTTCGTTTTACAGATATGTAGATATTAATAAATTTTATAATAATCAGTTTTGGATTTTACTGTTATTAAAGAGCCTGATAAAATTGACAGGGATGCATGGCGTGAGTTTGTGCTTAACCACGATGATGGCAATATTTTTCATACTCCCGAGTATTTTGATTTGTGCAACAGTATTCCTGAATATTCGGGTGTAGCGTTGTTTTGCGTTAATGGCGGTATGATTTGCGGAGTTCTTGTTTCTGTTATTCAGCGCGAGGATTCAGGGTTTGTCGGGTGGCTTACGGCGCGGTCGGTCGTTTTTGGCGGGCCTCTGGTGATGGATAACGACTGCAACGTGGCTTCGCTGTTGCTCGCAGAATATAACTATGTTGTGCGGAAAAAGACGCTGTACAGCCAGTTCAGGAATCTGAAAGACATGTCGCTGCTTGGCGCTGCATTCAGTTCAAATGGATACGCATTTGAAGACCACCTCGATATACATATCTACCTGTCGAAAGGAAGAGATGTACTTTGGTCGGAAGTACATTCTACGCGGCGAAGAACGATAACGCGCGGCTTAAAACTTGGTGTCAGTGTTTCGGCGGTTGACATTGGAAGGCATGATGTTATTGATGCGTGTTATGCTATACTGAAGGCGAGGTATAAACAGCTTGGTGTTCCATTACCTTCGCCGGAATATTTTAAATATGCGGCTGAAATATTGGGAATAAACGGAATGTTAAGGCTTTTTGTGGCAGAAATTGATTCAAAATTGATTGGGTTTTATGCGATTCTTTGTTTCAAAGAGAAGATGTATAATTGGTATGTAGCGTCTGTTGGTGATGACAATGACAAGCGCCCTACTGACGTTCTTTCGTGGAAGATTTTTTTATGGGGTATTGACAATGGATACAGTATGTTTGATTTTGGCGGTGCAGGGAAGCCAGGTAAACCTTACGGGGTTAGGGACTATAAGAAGAAGTTCGGGGGGGAAACTGTAAATATAGGAAGATATTTATGCGTGCATAAAAAGACACTTTATTCAATAATCATGTTCGGATATAAGATGAGAAAAATAATTCTGAGGAAGCGATGAAAATTTTGATAGACATAGGACATCCGGCGCATGTGCATCTTTATCGGAATTTTTATATGGAAATGGCAGGTCGTGGACATGAAATACTTGTAACGGTAAAAGATATTCCGATTGCAAAGAAGTTGTTAAATTTATATGACATGCCTTTCATTGAGACGGGCAGGCGCGGTGGTTCGATAATAGGCAAAGGAATTAAACAGTTGAAGTTTGATACGCAGATGCTGGCAATGGCATACGGTGAGAAGATTGATATAGGCCTTGGTACATCGATTACAAACTGTCATGCATCGATGCTGTCGCCAATGAAGTCGATTATTTTTGACGACGACGATGATAGCCGTCAGCCATTAATGACACATTTTGGGCATCCTTTTGCAAACTGCCTGCTGTCGCCTGATATGCTGAAAGGAAACAGGAAGAAAAAGGATACTGTATTTTATGCAGGGTATCATGAGTTGGCGTATCTGCATCCAAAAAGATTTACTCCGGATATTTCTGTTTTGCAGGAAGCCGGACTTGAGCATGGCGAAACATTTTTTATTATGAGATTTAATGCATTTGAGGCGCATCATGATGTTGGCGAAAGGGGAGTGTCGCTGGATAATAAAATATGTCTGGCGGAGTATCTGTCGGGTTTCGGAAGGGTTTTTATTACCACCGAGAAGGATATTGAGCCTGAACTGCGGCAGTATCAGCTTAAAATACCGCCGCATAAAATTCACTCCCTGATGAGTTATGCGAAATTATTTGTGGGAGACAGCGGGACTATGACGTCGGAAGCGGCAGTGCTGGGCGTTCCTGCATTCTGCTGTATTTCTATGGCGGGGCGTATTGCAACTTTTGAAGAGCAGGAGCACAAATATGAATTGATGTATTCTTTTAAGCCAAACAGGTTTGAAAATATGATGGCAAAGATAAAAGAAATTGTTAATAATCCGGACACGGCAAAAGAGTGGAGCATGAAAAGAGATAAAATGCTGGCCGACAAAATTGACGTTACAGCATTTATGGTGTGGTTTGTTGAAAATTATCCTGAAAGTAAAAGAACTATGCTCAATAATCTCGATTATCAGTTCAGGTTCAGGTAATAATAGTTGAAGTTATTTATTGAAATATGATAAAGGTATTGAGCGTAGTAGGAGCGAGGCCTAATTTTATTAAAATTGCGCCGCTGCACAGGGAGTTTTTAAAATATTCGGGTGTTAAAAACTATATGTGCCACACCGGGCAGCACTTTGACGATAAAATGTCGAAGGTGTTCTTCGACGAATTGAAGATGCCGCGTCCCGATTTCTGGCTTGGCGTTGGCGGTGGCTCGCATGCCATACAAACTGCGGGCATAATAACCGGATTTGAGAAGGTTGTTACGGAGCTGAAGCCCGATTTGGTAGTGGTTTTGGGCGATGTTAATTCAACAATGTCGGCTGCTCTTGTGGCTTCAAAAGCCGGGATACCGATTGCACACATTGAATCGGGGCTGCGAAGCAACGACCGTACAATGCCTGAAGAAATAAACCGCATGGTAACAGATGTTCTTTCCGATTATCTGTTTGTGAGCGAGAAAAGCGGTATTGAGAATCTGCGAAAAGAGGGCATAAGCGAAGATAAGATATTTTTTGTCGGGAATATTATGATAGACAGTCTTGTTGAGCATTTGCCTGATATAGAAAAATCGGAAATAATATCGCATCTGGGTATTGCTGGTAAAAAGTATTGCCTTTGCACCTTCCACCGGCCTTCCAATGTCGATTCGGCCGACAGACTGAAATCGCTTACAGGTTTGCTGAATGAGTTGTCGGAAAAATTACCTGTGGTTTTTCCTGTTCATCCCCGAACGCGGCAAACACTTGAAAGAACAGGGGGTGGTATGCATGCAAATAGCAATTTAATATTTACGGAACCATTGGGATACCTCGATTTTTTACATCTTGTGAAGAATGCCGAACTGATTATTACCGACAGCGGGGGGATACAGGCCGAGGCTACTTTTTTACAGGTACAGTGTATTACCGCGAGAGATAATACAGAAAGCATGGCAACGGTTGACATCGGAACAAATCAACTGATTGGTACAGACGTTGAAAAAAATAAAAAGGCCGCTTTCGATATAATATCCGGAAATAAAAAGCAGGGACACATACCCGAACTGTGGGATGGCCGGACGGCGGAGAGAATAGTCGGAATACTGTCGGAAAGATATGGATTTCAGTTGCGCTAAATACATTTCCCTTCTGGAGGCTCTCGAAGGTGCCGGATATTCTTTTCAAACGTTTGAAGAATTTATGAATAATCGTTCTGAAAAAACTGTAATACTGCGTCATGATGTTGACAGGCGCCCGGCCAACGCCATGCGGTTTGCACAGATTGAAGCGTCGATGGATATCAGGGCAAGCTACCATTTCAGAGCCGATGAGGCGAGGAAAGACCCGGATATGCTGGTAAAAACAGGAGAGCTTGGTCATGAAGTCGCCTATCATTATGAAGACCTTAGCAGAATATCGAGAAAGGGGCGGCTTAATGAGAGTATCTTAAAAAACGCATGGACGGCCTTTCGCAGTAACCTGGCTTTTTTAAGGCAATATTACCCTGTGCGCGTAGCCTCCATGCATGGCGACCCCGCTTCGCTGACCGATAACAGAAGCTTGTGGCAGGCCTTCAGCTATAACGGCGAAGGCATAGTATGCGAACCCTATTATGATATTGACTATTCTTCGGTTTTGTACCTTACCGACACAGGACGGAAATGGGACAATAAAAAAGTAAACGTGCGCGACAGGGTAACGCCCGGTATCGGGCTTACATCGGGCAAGCCGTTAAGCGACTGTTTCACATTTAAAGGTACGGATGACATAATTCGCGCGGTAAAAGGCGGTACCTTGCCACATGCGGTGATAATAAATACCCATCCGCAACGGTGGAACGATAATATTTTCGAGTGGATAACCGAAATGATTATGCAGAAGGTGAAAAACCCTGTTAAATATGTTATTGTTTCATACCGCAGGTATTTACAGGGACGATTACCCCTTTTTAAGTTCTTCTGTCTGTTGTATTGATAAGCCTGTCATCTTACTCACATCGTCAACAGACATGCCATAATTCAACATATTCAACGCAACTTCTATTTTTCCTTCTATTTTTCCTTCGGCTGCTCCTCTAATTCTTCCTTCGGTTATTCCCTTATTCTGTGCGTCGATAATGATGCCGCGTTCGGTCATGGCGTCAATCTTCCTCTGGTCGTAGGCGTCAAGCTGTTCTTTTGTGTAGGCCGCACGCTCCATGTAACTTATTGCTTCGCACGTAAGTTCGTTGTCTATCAATGCCTGTGGAACCCCCTCCGTACTTTCGTTTATTTCGGTTAGGAAACGAAGCCACAGTTCATGCAGTTTTTTTTCGGCGCGATTCAGTGGCTTGAATTTGGGCAGTTCGACAAAAAGAAACTCCAAACCTTTTATTTGTTTTTCGGTGTCTCTGATGTTTACAATTTTGTAGTAGTGATAGTATTCGTTTTCCATTCCGGGTGACCTGTCGAACGTGTCGTTTACGAAATTGATGGCATACACAGGTTGCAGAAGCACGAAATCTTTTGCTCTGTCAAGTTGCCTCACGTATGCTTTTGATGCGTTTAGCAGCACACGGCTCTTGAAACTCTCCGACCAGTGCATCTGCATCTCTACAATAAACTGCCGTCCGTTTTCGTCGGTACAGCGCACGTCAACAATGGAGTTGCGCAGGTCGGAAATTTCGGGTATCAGTTCGCCTGTTTGATACTCGAGGCTTACAATCGGTGCATCGAGCGTAAGCATACTGTTGATTAAACTCATACATAGGTGCTTGTGTTCGCCGAAAACACGCTTGAAAGTTAAATCATTTTTGGGGTCGAGATAATGTACCATAGCAGTATGATTTTGTTATACATGGCAAAATTAATCATTTTTACATAAAATATCACATGACCAATGACGGCGATTGTAATGAACAGGGATTTTTTAATGCAACCTTTCTTTCAGCGCCGTTGTCATTAAGTTAATTGGTGCATGGTTGTATGCGGTAAGTGTTAATTGCATGTGCTGACTGTTTATTATTTATAATATTATCGAGTATGAGCATATTGAATATAAAAGAGATGTTTCGTGCGAAGGCAGGAAGGTTTATTGCGCTGTTTTCGCTGTTTTTTTTAACGGCTGCTGCTGCGCTGGCGCAAACGCCTGTGTGGAGTGTGGCGCCGACAGTAACTAATGTGAATGGCGGTTTAAATATTACTTTAAATTATGCTGTCGATAATTTCGGAACAGCAGGGAAGGTATATGTGGCGATTTTGCCGGGCAATTTTCCGGCTAATCAATGGAATTCAAACCAGATAAAAAACCGTATTAACGCCGGCACCTATGAAGGGGTTGTGCTGGATGTTACTGATAATGGAGCACAAAGCCACGTAATAACGCTTGGGAATTTTATTGCCAGCCAGGAATATACAGTTTTTTTTGTTGCAGAAGGTGAAAGCGGCAACAACCATGCTTATAATCCTGAAGCGGCTTATTTTACCACAAACACATGCCCGCAGCCAGATGTGTGGTATAATTTTAATCAAGGCGGAAAGTGTGTAAATGTGGGAGCAACTGCTTATTTTTCAGCCCAGGCGCAGACCGGACAGTTACGGACCGATCCAAATTATACCGGGATTTACGAAGGTACAGTATGGGAAATGGACTGGGGAGATGGGACTAAAACCACATTTACGTCGAGTGTTGATAATGAAGTTCCGCCTCCGCCAGACGAAGGTTCACCGTGGCTGCATACTTACGCATACTTAGAAGGGCTGTGTGCTGTAGAAGCCCGTATTACTATAACAAATCGTTGCGGTATGTCGTTCACGACTTTTATTAATGTTGAGCTGCATGGGCCGGAAGATTTGGATTACGGCGACGGCGATGTTGTAATTGCGCCTGCCGCTCCGTGGGAGGTAAATGATGCAGGCGTTATTGAGGTGTGCGAAGGCAAGGAATCTGTAGTAACACTGCTCGACAACAGTATCTGGAACTGTCTGGCGCCTGTGTTGGGCAAGCCAAATAGCTCAAGAAGGGATATACAGTGGTTTTATGGAGTGGAGCCTGCTCGTGGAGCGTGGAATGCAACCGGAGCCATTCAAAATACAATACATGGCGCTGTTGCCGTTGGCAGCCTGGGCAATGCAACTGCAACAGCCGGGCGGTATGGCCAAAGAATAAATGGCATACAGAGCGCCGGAACTGCGAGCGATGCAATTACAATACCTGAAACAGCAGAGGCTGGCGATTATTTCTGGGTTTACCTTAAATACTGGAATGACTGTAACCGGGCAGACGATAAATATGTTTCCGAGCGTATCCAGATTCTGGTTGTTGACGCTCCTGCGGCGCCCACTGTGTCAAGTCGCACAATATGCCTTGAAGATATAACAACGCCGCCTGCCAGCCCCGATGCAAGAACACTTACCGTTACAAGTGCTCCGGCAGGAACGCTTACATGGTATTCCGACGCAAACCTTACTGCTTCATCCGTTGTTGCTACAGGCACTGCATATACTCCTAACGTAACCGCCCCCGGCACATATACATATTATGTAACCGACCAGAGTGTTGACGGCCTCAAATGTATCAGCGAGGCTACCAAGGTAACGCTTACCGTAAGGGAAACGCTTCCGCGCCCCGGCATAATAACAGCCAATCCTGCATATATTTGCAACGGAGCTAACGCCACATTTTCTGTTGCCGCTGCTCCGGCCGACATGCCATTTGGCGGGCCTACGCAATATAGATGGGAAGTGCCCGCCGGCTGGAAAATAAACAGCGGGCAGGGTACACGCTCAATAAACGTTACCGCAGGAACTGTTGACGGCGAACACACAGTAAAGGTTTTCCGCGAATATACCACAGCGCCAAACTGCCCTTCGCAGGAGCGTACAGTTACCGTTACTGTATATCCTTTTCCAACGGTTAACAGCCCTGCTACAGATTTAGCCTGCTCCGGCAAACTGTTCATCTATAACGCAACAGGCGAAAAACAGGGCCAGGGACGGACACTGCCAGCCGGTACTTACCGCTATAATTTCAAATGGAGCAGGTCTGTGGTTACCGGTATAAATAATGGGCTGGGAGCCGGACAATCCGGCTCTATACAGGAAACACTGAATAATATCACAACCCAGCCGGTAACTGTAATATATCAAATTACCCCAACCATTGTTCGTCCCGACGGTCTTGCTGCATGTGAGGGAGACCCATTTACGCTTCGTGTTACGGTTGCACCAAATGCAGACATCAAAGCTAAAGACGCTGAAATATGCTCCGGCGAAACAGCCAGCAAAACCCCGGTGCACAGCGACGCCGACCGAGTTCCTCCAAATACAACCTATTCGTGGGTGCCAAAAGCTGATGTTACAGGAGTATCGGACTTCGAAGCCGGCAACAGCGGCGCTGGAAATTCGATATCTGTTGCTCCCAAAAACAATACTTCCGAGGTTAAGGAAGTAATATACACAGTTACCCCGACAACCAAAACAACCACGGCGCTGGGCACAATAGAATGCGAGGGAACGTCGTTTGATTTTACGGTTAAAATTAACCCCACGCCGTCAATTCAGCGTATAGACAAAACTATTTGTAGCGGCGAAACATTTACTGTAGTTCCTGTCGATGGCACTGACGGAATTGTTCCCTCAAATACAACCTATACATGGACACTTTATTCTAGTTCCCAATGGAGCAATGTGGACGGTGAAAGTCCACAGAACAATCCGGTTACGTCAATTTCTAATACCCTTACAAACAGAACTAATGCAAACGTAACCGTAAGATATGTTGTTACTCCAAAATCAGGCGACTGTTCGGGAACACCATTTCATATCTGGGTAGTGGTTAATCCGAAGCCTGATATTGGTAATTTTGAACGTGAAACATGCAGCGGGGTAGCGTTTACGGCGGTGAAGCCTGTAAACGGCACCGACGGTATTGTTCCAACAAGCACACGCTATACGTGGAGCGAGCCTGTTTTAGAAAATTCTGGCGCTCTTACTGGCGGGCAGGCCGGCACCGGTAATAACTTAACGCAAATAACAGGTACGCTTACCAACACAACAAATATTCCGCAGAAAGCAACATATACAGTAACGCCGCGCAGTGGCAACTGCACAGGCGAAACGTTCGACATTGTTGTTACCGTTAACCCGAAGCCGTTTGTCAAGGCAGAGCCTATTAATGTTTGCAGCGGAAAAGAATTTAAATTAGAGCCTGCCAATGGCGGCACGAACAACAATATTATTCCGGTCAACACAACCTACACGTGGAGTGCGCCTACTGTTCCAACCGGAGATGTTCTGGAAGGCGGCGCCAGCGGAAGCAATGCAGCGACGATAACCGGAACGCTTACAAATAAT
>JAITVX010000142.1 GCA_031285575.1 Bacteroidales bacterium | reverse complement strand
AAGTTTGCCGATTGTGCCTTTGCGTTCGACAGGCAATTGAAAAGTGTAGACTTGCCCACATTGGGAAGGCCTACAATACCGCATTGTAATGCCATTTTTATTTTTGTATTTAAGTTTATAGCTTGAATTTGAGGGGGCAAAGGTAGGTAAAAGTAATTGTTAACTAGTGGTTTGCACAACTACTTTTAGAATTTAAAGCAAAAATCTGCTGATGCAGACTTGCAGGGACAAAAGTAGAAAAAAGTTCTCAATAACAGCCTAATAAGCGAAAAACATTTTTGTTTCGGTCTTTGCGAAAAGACACAAAAAGGACGATTTAAGACGGAGTTTTCAACCCAATTCGTACCCCTCAAAAAACGGGGGCAAAAGAGGGTCGAAAAAGTCCGAAATTGGCTCGTAACTATCTAATATTATCTATATTGCATAAAACCCATTTTGAGATAAACAACGTAATTTTGTAGCATCTTTAAAAATGAGTATTTTATGAAAAGAAGTACCTTCAAAGTTCTCTTTTTCCTCAAAAGAGACAAACAGAAATCTACGCCTATATGAAGAAGCACGATTTTTGGCTCAAAGCGCCTATCGAGCGACCGGACACTGCGGACATCAAAGGCTATATGAAAACGTTTTATCGCCGGGAGATTGCGGAATATCGCAACAACGTTGCCTTGAAAAGATTGCGCCGCTGGGAACTTGTCGACCGACAAGGAGATCGTGGCCGAAATTCGCGCTCAGAGGGAAAAGAACGGAGTTCATTTTTACGACTCCATATCAATTAAACCAGTATGAAATTTTGAAAACAAGCCCTCTGTTTTTTATGTTGTAATTAGACGGATAGGAGTTTTCGGTATATACAATATATAAGTCCGACACAGGAGCGAAGCGCCACTGAAATCTCAGGTTGAGGTTGAGGTTATCTATCTGGTTATTGTATTGCACAAGGCTGGTGAAGAATATTTTATCGGTGAAAGTGATGTCGAGTCTTGGGCCAACCATTATAAGTTCGGCGCTGTTGTACGGTTTTGGCATGGAGATATTGTTGTATGATGCGATAACCGCAAGACTTCCGTAGGGTTGCACCCTGTAATATATTTCGCTGTTTAAAGAATATCTCGAGCCGTTGTAATAACCGCCATACAAGCCGTTGAGCATGAAGTTGAACGACTTCCTTATATCGGATGTAAATGTTAAGCCCACCTCTTGCCAGTTATAGTCTGTTTCAGCAGGCAGAGGAACGCCGCCACTGTTTGTAGGGTCGAAAGGAGTAGGGAGATATATGTAGCTTTCTTCAAATTCCAGTTCAAATATATTCTTGTTGTGCCATTCAACTTGGTATGCTAATTCCGATTCTCTGTCGGTCATCTTCATTGAAGGGTCGAAAAGCATGGTGGTACTCGCAACAGGCCCGTGACTTAGAATTACAGACGATTTGGGAAAGAATTTGTATTGGAAAAATGGGCTTGTTTCGTAGTATCCGTGCCGGCGGATGTATCCGGTTTCGGCCAGATAGTCGGCTCCGACCCATGCCTGATTGAGGGTGGCGTTAATATATTGTGTGGCGTATGTTATGTTGGCTGCGGTAGCGAAAGCGTCGGACTTGGAACCGGGGTAAAACGACTGGTGGTAGAAAGCTTTTCCTGTCCACCTGTTGTCTTTGCTTGCGAGGTTGAACTCGGCACCTGCAACACGGTTAAATTTTGCTCCGGAGTAGAGAGAATCGTCTCCGTGTGAGAATATCGTTTCCTTGTTTACCATAAAGGCCGATATGCTTGAGCGCTGGAAAACCCTCCGTTGCAGGGTTGCAACCGCGAAGTTGGCGTCGGGGATGGAGTCTTTTGAGCCGGTTTGCAGGTCCATTATTCCTATTCGCCAGTCGTTGCCTATTTTTCCGCTTAGCCGGGCTCCGGCCTGTATGGGGTTTGTGAGCCCTATGCGTCGTGAGAAGAATGGCCGCAGATTATCGGTTCCGAGGTTGGCAAAGAGGTCACTATTTTCGAGGAAGAACTGTCTTTTTTCAGGGAAGAAGAGTTCAAAACGGTCGAGGTTGGTCTGTTGCTGGTCAACTTCCACCTGCGAATAGTCGGGGTTTACCGTTATGTCGAGGTTCATCGATGTTGACAGAATCATTTTTGCGTCGCCACCGGCGTTAAACTGTGTTTTAAACGGTTCGCCGGCTTCTTTGTTCTGTGTTGTTTTTGCCGACACGTAGGGTATCAGTGAAGTTCTGAGGCCGGCTTTTGGAAGCGGAATGTCCCACACGAGTGAGCCTGTGAATGCGAGGTTTGCCGTTGCAACCTGACGCGGCATTGGTGCCCAACTCGATTTTTCATTTATTTTAAGGTCTTGCCGGCTGAAGTTTATTCCCCATTCGGGTTCGCCGCCGTTGTATCTTATACTTCTGAACGGTATTGCAAATTCGGCCACCCATCGGTCGTTGTAGTTTTCTACCGCCGACCGCCATTTTATGTCCCAGTCTGTATTAACGGTTCCTCCGTTAGCCTGCTGTCCGTCCCATTGCGCTCCGGCTGGTGAAATGCCGAAGGCAAAACCGTTGGTCTGGTCGTTGTATGTGTCGATAAAAACAACAAAATTATCGTTTTTGAGAAAGGCAAAATCCCTTCTTAACGATTCAACCGGCCTTTTGCCGGCAGTAGGATCGTAACATATTATGCCGATAAACAGTGTCGATTCGTCATAAGCCATCCTTACCTCTGTTTTAGCAGCGGCATAACCGGTGTCGATTGGTAAAACCCGCATGAAATCTTTTGCCACGTCGGTATTTTGCCAAACGGCTTCGTCCATTACGCCATCGATATTAATACGTTCATTTGTTTTTGAAATGTGTATCCTGTATTTGTCCCTGTTAACACCCTGAGATAATGCGCCTGAAAACAGACACGTAAGGATTACGGAAAGAAAGAAAGTCCTTAATATCATATATGTCAAATTTTGATGCAAGATAATCGATTATATTAAATAATATTAAAAAAATATTTATTGTAATATAAATTTTTTGCTATTGCGATAATGTTGTAATAACTTTACCGCATAAAATTATTGAAAGATGGGAAATTTTGGACTTACAGAGATTATTCTTATTCTTCTTGTGCTGGTGCTTTTGTTTGGTGGCAGGAAAATACCTGAACTGATGAAGGGTCTTGGCCAGGGAATGAAAGAATTTAAAAAGGCTTCACACCTTAAAGAAGACGAAGACAAGGCAGTCGTAAAGCCGACTGATGAAGAGAAGTAGAAAAACATTCAGGAGCGCTGCAATTTCTTAATGCAGCGCTCCTTATTTTATCTGCCGTTTCGTAGTCTCACCAGCTCCAACCGGAAGAAGCCGTGTAGGTACGACAAAAATATTTATTGAATCAGGCACTTTGTTAATACATTAAATATCAATATTTTGACTTGCTCACAACATCAGTGAATATTTTTGTCCCGGCGAACAATGTGCAGCATATGCTCTTCACCATCACGGGAACCTTATAAAGTCAGGTACTTGTCTCAAGTGGAAGTGAAAGCAAACAAATGCTCAAATGTAAAATTTGTGGGAAGCAATTTTCCGAAACCCACAATACCCCTTTTTGCACATTGTCATTACAGCAATCATGATATCTGTCAAATTTTAGCCTGTTCCATAGAAGTCAACGGAATTCTATCCACTTACCGCATCACCGGCAAGAGTAAAGAAGTAATCAGTAAGGTCGTACTCAAGGTAGGGAAGTATACGGATTTGATTTTATCCGGCCAGCTGTCTTCATTATCATTGAAAAAATGTCATTTGGATGAATGATGGTCTTACAATTTCATAAAACCACATGGAACGTTAAGCAGGAGCGGTGATAAAAGTTATACACCATGTACCCCCCGAAATTATTGCTAAAAACTGGTCGAGCAATGATGTATGTCAGGAAAGAATAGACACTACGCTTCATTCTGAAGCCGGTTTATTTTGAAGGAGGTATTTTTGTGATGGTTGTACGCGGTATGTAAACAGGCACTCCGCCGATGGGCGAGCTGTAAAACTTCAGGGCGTCGCCGCGCTGGTTCTGCAGCCTTATTACCACGTTGTTGTTACGAATGGTTTCCGGACGTTTGTGGAACTGGAAGTCGAGCGACGAGTTTATTTCGGCAGACTCTATGGGTATGGTCGAGACAGCCCAGTCGTCTTCGTTCGATATGGGAACCTCTACGCCTCTTTTGTAGCGCGACACTACAAGGATTTTTCCGTCGTTGTCCCAGTCAAAATTGCTCTGCCTTATCGACACTATTCCCTCGTTAATGTAGGGGTATATGTGGGCTACGCTTTTCGGGTCGTTCCACATCCTGAATGTATATTCGTAGGTAAAGGCGTTGGCTCCTTCAATGGGCAGGTTGGCGCTGGTGTTACGGCTCAGAAAATAGCGGTAAAGGTTTCCGTCGTCGCCCGACACTCCTTCGCATATAAACTTGAAGATATAACTGTTCCACTGTTCGTTGAACTCGCCTTCGGTGGCGGTGAACGGCCCGAATGAATAGTAGTTGTTGTCGTATGCCGGATCGACGCCGAAAACGCGCGACGCCAGAAGGTTGCCTGTTTTGTAGTTCAGTCCGTTGTCGAGCCCCTGCGATTCGTCGTGCTGTTCGGGGTCGGCGCCTGTGCCTCCATATACCGAAAACATGGTGCGGCTGTCGAACTCGCCCTGTGTTTCGTCGTGCCGGCCGCCACAGTCGGGGTCGAACACCCTTATATAGAACTGCTGCGTATAGTCTTTGGGGATTGAGAAAAAGAATATCTGCCTGAAGTTATTGTCGCCCCACGATGTAAGGGCGTCCTTGCCGAACGTTACAAGGAACTGTATGTTTTCGTCGGGGCCAGGAACGGCCTGCGCCGATACTTTTGCACCGGCAACCATGCTTAGCATGAAAACGGCTGCAAGGAAACACAGAGAAACACTCCTCAGCCTTTCCTGTGAAAGGCTTTTCTTCTTTGCGAGGAGAAACTGCGGACACATAGCCTGCCGAAGCACCAAACCGCAGCCATGCAAACAACTTCCGGCGCAGGCCGAAACCGTTCTGAAGGGCTTGAAACTGTTTTCGCAACCTCGCGAAACTGCCTTGAAGGCTCTGGAACTGCTTTTGCGGACTTGTGAAACCTTGCCGGAACACTTGTATGTATTGTTTATTGATTTCATATTGCCTGCAAAGTTAATAGTTTTCGGTTTCGCCCGGCATTCTGATTATAATATTCTTGCATACACACCGCTCGCGAGCCTCTCCGCCGGGCATTGCTTTCTCCGAAACAATAAGCTGTATGTTATACGTTCCGGGCCCGGTGTATGTCTTGTCAACTTCACTACCGGTCTGCATTGTTTCGTCGCCAAAGTTCCAGTAATACTCATCAATGTTCCATTCCGGCAGGTGGGTCTGTGCGGCATCCAGCCTTATCGCAACACCTGCGGCGGCCACGTCGGGCGAGTTGATGTAGGGCTGCTCGATGTCGGTAATAAACAGCGAGTCCTGTTTTTCGTTATACAGAATTTCGCCGGTAACAAGATTCTCCACGTCGAGCTGTACGAGGTATGCACCGGGCTTTTCGTAGCAGTGATCAACCACTGCGCCTGTTGCCGTGACTCCGTCGCCGAACCTCCATGTATAGTTAAAGGGTACGGTGTCAGTGCTGGCTGCATTCTCTTCCGTAAAGCGGTAGCAGTAGCTGTTTTCCTGCAGCGTATCGCAGGTGGCCATGCGCCGTATGGGGGTGGCAAAGCTGTATATGTCGTCGCTGTTTGCGCGGTTCGAGGCAAAGTATCCTTTCGGCTGTTCGGGGGCAATTACGAAGGCAAAGTCGTCTGCTGCCGAATTTATCGGGGCTGGTTCAGGTATGGGTTCCGTCCACATTCCGCCGTTCATGTATGTTGAATATATGTCGAGACGGCCTGCTCCGCCTTCCCTGTCCGACGAAAAATAAAGCCTGCCCGAAACGTGAATATGCGGATAGTTGTCGGTAGCCGCAGAGTTTACTCCGGCTCCCGGGTTAACCGGTTCGTCCCACTGGCCGTCGGTCAGTTTGCAGTAGTATATATCCGAGCCGCCCATTCCACCCGGCCTGTCGGAAGCTAACCATAGCGTCTGCCCGTCGGCGCTAAGCGATGGATGCCCTGTTTCATAGCCGGCACTGTTGTAGGGGAACGGCCTCACGTTGAGCATTGCGTTGCCATGAAGGTCGGCAATGAAGATACCGTTGCGATTCACGAAATTGCGGTTGCGGGTTCTGCGTCCGGTTTCAACCTCACTGGTAAAATATATTGTTTTTCTGTCGTTGCTAAGGCAGAAGGGACCGCTGTTGAAGCGCGCCGTGCGGTCGTTGCGAAACTCAGTTGCTGCATTTCTCCGCAAACTGTCGATGGGTGTCACACTGAAGATGTTGAACAACCGCCGTCCGTCGAACGATGTCTGGTCGGTAAGCCAGCTAAGCCGTCTGTCGGAACAGAACATAACCGCACCGCCGGCGCCCATAACTGGCGATATTTCGTTGAAATAACCGGTGTTGAAAGGCATTGGCGCAACAGTATATGACACCGCGTTCTGCGCATGGCAGCGAAGTGCTGCGACGAAAGCAGCAAATACAACTGTCATTATAATAAACTTATTCTTCCTCATACCTTGTGGCAAAGATAAGAAAACTGTTAAAAAACAAACAGGTGAAGCTTAAAAACAAAACGGCTGACAATTAATTGTCAGCCGGTTTGTGATCCCGACAGGATTCAAACCTGTAACCTTCTGATCCGTAGTCAGATGCTCTAT
>JAITVX010000188.1 GCA_031285575.1 Bacteroidales bacterium | reverse complement strand
AATGTATGCAGGCGACCCCTTAGGGGTGCAAAACCCATCCAAGAGGAAGGAACGCACACCTTTCGGCAATGCAACCCATAGGGCCGCCTTATTATCACTAAATTTAATTCAAGATTGCTCCTGAATGAGTTTTGCGATACAAACATACATATATTTTTTAATATCCACATGTTACAGGTTATTTAATTTTCCCTTTTCGGCTTCAACATCAATCTTTATATACCGCAAATATGTCCGGTACCCTATATAGTATTGCCGGCGTATATAATGCTTCCATACGGCACGGTAGTTACGGTTCTGACGGCCGGGTTCATAATGCCGCCGGGTGATTTCCTGCACACGTTCGGCTATCTGTAACGTATATAAAGTGTTGAAGGGCATTTGCTAAATTCTGTTTACCGGCGCTTCCGGAATATCTGTTATCCGATGGCGGCGCCGGCTGATTATTTTATATATTTTTTCCATGCAAAGGATATTCGCGACAGCAGGTAGCTGCCGTAACCGGCGTATTCGTATGCTTCGCGCTCAAAGGGGTTGTTGCCGTAGCCATATTGTATCCACAGCCACAGGTAGCGGAGATAAAACAGTATCCACCCGCCGCACTCTGCGGCCTGCGCCGCGTGTATGGCTTCATGGTTAAGGGTGCGTTCCGGCAGCGGCCTGTACTTCTTACGGGCGAGTATGACTCCGAAAAATACCATTGCATAAAAACCTGGCAACGGCAAAAAATTATTGTAGATTATTTTCATCATGCTTGAGTTTTTAATTAAATAAGATATTGAATAATATTTGTTAAAAATTTATTTTATCAACGCTTCCGCACAGCGGATTATATTCCTTGCCAAATCGGTATGCTGGTTCTGCTTGCCGTTAAGCACATTGCTCACTGTTTTGGGGCTGCATCTGCAACGACGGGCAATATGCGCCTGTGCGCCGCGGGGTAATGCTTCCAGTATAACCGTAAGACGATGGCGGGGAGCTATCTGTAATTGATTTTTCATACCTGCTGTTTTTTTAATATCGCCTCAAAGATTGCTTTTGCATCCTCTATCCTCTGCCTTGCCTGCCTTATCTCCTCAATTTCCGCTTCCGATTTTCGCGGACAGCCACGTACCCAAGAGGAATAGTTGGGGGTTGATGTTATGCCAAGCATGCCGAGCTCGAGACAGTAGTCGTACCATTTCAGGAACTCGCCTTTCGGAACATCCATATCTATATCGGTTGTGATTACTTCCATATCAACATACTGGTCTGCAACATCGGCAATTGTTCCAACCTTGCCGCCTGTCCAGCTGTTTTTTGCATCTTCACAGTCGTAGCCGTGCTTACTGCAAAAGGCTTTCAGATACGCATTACAGGCGTTCTCATAATCATGTCTTAATTTTTGTCTTGTCATAGTTGGTCGATATTGGGCTGTTCGGCTTCAAACATATCACAACTTGTTACATACAAACCGTCTTCAAACGGCTCGGCTTCATTGTCATCAATACGCTCTGTAATTATAGATGCACAATTTTCCCGTTGCTTTTCACAAAGCCTGTCGGTGAAGTTTTGCAGGGCTACCGTAAAATGTCTTTCATTAAACATCCTGTGCTCATCCATAAGATTTACATCTTCCTTAATTAACAGTACGCCATAATCCGGCAGAAACTTTTCTAAAAATTTGTTGAGTTGCATAATTAATAATCTTTACCGTGTTTATACCCTCTCGATTCGTTATATCTCATTTTCAATTCTACGTGCTTTTCAACATCTATTCCAAGATAACCGCAAAGATCGAGAACACGTATAATGACATCCGAAAGCTCATCTTCGACTGTGTTTTTGATGAGAATTTCAAATTTTTGAGTGCTCCAGTCTCCAAAATCCGGCCCGTTTAAGGAGATATTCGTGGGTGTATATCTCCTTTTCCTGTCGGCCTCTAAAGCCTCGCTCGCTTCCGAATGTATCAGAGCGATTTTTTGAGCAAAAAAAGCGTGTTTGATGACGGTTCGATTGTTAATACCAAACTGATTTACTTCGTTCTCAACGTTGTAAAAACCTTTCGCTTTTGCATTTTCGTGAATTTTATCACGCAGTTCATTTAGTTTCATATCTATTAATTTTTAATTCGTAATTGATTAATGTGTTCCGTCCATTGCTGCGCCATGGCGCGGGCTACGCCTTTGTGGAATTTTGATTTTTCTTTTTTATCTGCAAACGGTTTGCAAATAGAAGGCAATTTAGGCGGGTTCCTTTTCCTTGAATAACCGTAATTGATGAATAAGTGTGTCGGCTCCTGTGCCGTCTTTTTCTCAAACAGGTTATCGGTTAAACTGTATTGCAACTTCGGCAGGTTTTTGAGCCACAGGCATGTTTTCTTTTTGTAGTTGTGCCCGAAATAGTACGGCTCTACTATCTGTGTGTATGGCAGCAATCCTGTGTGTACGTAGCCCATCGGGTTTTCGAGGCAGATATGTTCTACCGGTGCGTTCCACAAGTCGAGAAAGAACTGATAGGCGTTTATCTTTTCCTGCAGGCGTTCGGTAGAATAGCGTTCTTTGCCTGTATATGCAAAACTTAAATAGGTGCAGGGCGGGTGGCCGATTAGTAAATCCCAATTTTCAGGAATCCTTTTGGCTTGCTGATATTCTTCGTCTTTTTCAAGGTCTTCTTCAGGAAATCTACATCCCTCTACAAAATCTATGAAGAAATTTCTTCCATATAATAAATGTAAAACATCTTCAACAACATGCTTCCCCGACGCTTTAGTCTGCTGGCTTTCGGTGGGCAGGATGTCGCAGCTCCAAGCATCCCAGCCGGCATCTTCAAAGGCATCGCGAACAATGCCGCTGTATTCACAGGCTACAAGGATTTTCAATATTTTCATGCTATTGCTCTTTCTTTCAGTTTTGTTGCTGTAATAAAAGGGTTTGCCCACTGCCGCTGAAACTGTTTCCAATCCTGCTTGTACTCGCCTTTGAAATCCCTGTAAAGCATCGCAAAGGGAAAGAAACCGGCTTCCCATGCCTGATACATACGCCTTTCAGCCTTATCAAAAGTGTCGCCCCTGTATCCGCAAAGCACATAGCAGCGCGCCTGGTGGTTTGAGCTCTTAAAACCTGCCTGCCGCAACAGTTTCCCCGCCTCAATCAACGGCTCGTAGTCCGCCGGTTCGTCGTATGCAAAAAACATTGTTACCGGCTTCAGTTCAAAAAGCCTTGCAGCATCTTTTTTTGTCAGTATCTTTGCTTCCAGACCGCCTGTAAACTGCGGGCGATATGCTTGCCGTTTCAGCATCTCAAAAACAGCGCTTTTATGGCTTTCAGAACAGGCGAGCAGATTATCATCAAGTATGTTCCATCCGGCTGTTATCGGCAGCTCCCTTAATTCGTTGCCCTCACGCCTGGGAACACTGCAAAACCAGCAATTATTATTGCAGCCGCGGGAGGTTATCACATAGCCTTTCTTCAGGTACATTCCGGGGATAAAATCGCCGCCTTTTTCATTGAAAGCCGGACCGCCCATTTTGGTATTAAATCCCGCATTGCTCCACTGGCTGTAAAGAAATTCAGCCTGCGGAATATCCCACGTAAACGCAACGGATATATGTACTTCGTCCGCTTCGTCAAAAAGAGAAGGGGGCGCGTTTATGCGCACATCTTCATCGGTGGGCGTTGCATTGGTCTGACGGGGGAATACTCGGATTATTTTCATAACTCTATTTTGCGCCAGTGGGTAATATGATAAAATTCCTTATAACTGTTATTCCACTCGTCCACTACACTTACAAGTTTGTATTTGTTCTTCCATAAAATCAACTCACCTTCTTCCGGCAGCCTGTCTTCCACGCTTACCCATTCCACAAGCGGGGCGAGTTCGGAGTACATGGCAGATGCGCCGGCAATAAAATCACGGCTTTGAGATTCTACTATGTATTTGGCTTTTTTTATATGAGCGTCTGCCGGAAAAGATGCGTATTCTTTCGCCGCCTGCTGCATTTTTTCTTTCAGTTCGTTGTTCATTACATATCTTTTTACGTTTCTTAAATATTTACAGCCGGTTACACAAATGCCGCTTCACTGTAGAAGTCGAATATATCGTATGTGTCGTCAAAACATGCTTCCGCCTTAAAATGCTCTGCAAGCATCTCAGCTTCATGCAAAACAGGTTTTACCCTTTCAATAAAATCCCTGTCGAAACCGAGAAATTTCGTTACCTCCCTGAAATCCCTCCATGGCGAAGCGTGGCTCCTGTAGTTAAGCAGGCATGCAATTTGTGTATATGGCATCGCCATATGCCTTGCAAGAACATAACTGCACACCTGCCTCGCTTCGCACAGCTCATGTTTGCGCGACCTCGACAATACCCCGGAAACAGGCAGCCTCATACCACGGCAAACAAGCTCTATATACTGATATTCGCGTGTCATGCCACCCCGGTTATTCCTGTTCCGCTTCTTCATCAACGCTGTCAACAGGCAGGCTGGCAAACGTGAGGCACAACGCCTGGTCTTTGCCCATGGTATCCTTGCGGTAGAAGCTTACCGAGTAGCTGATGTCGCGCACCTGGAAGCTCTCTTCAAACAGCTGCATGGCCTTTACCCACTTCTCATCGTCGTAGTTATCCCGTATCTTCAGCAGCGATGCAATGCGCGAAGGCGTATAGTCGCCTTTCTTGTTGCGCTCCATAAGCGCCGAAATGGTACGGTAGGTCTGCTTGTCGCGCTTCTTTACCTTCTCTTCAAGAAACTCCTTCAGAAGCTGTTCGGCCAGCGAAGCGCGCTCGTCATATTCGGGTACCGTGTTGCGGTCTAACGACACCACCTCCTGCGTCTCACTGTGCCTCAAAAGAAAACCACCCTTAGAGTTGCTCCGTATCTCGCCATATTCAAGGGCAAGCTGTCGGAACCCGTTAAGCCGTGCAAGAGCCCCGGACTTGAATACTTTCATTTTGTTTTCAAGCCACACTGCGTCGGCCATCAAGTCGGTAACGAGCGCATTGCGCTCCCTTTCGTAGCGTTCACGAGCAATGAGCCTCGCTTCCTTTGCTTCGGCTTCCCTGCGCTCAAGTTCCTTCCTCAGTTCTTCAACACTTAACCGGCTGATGTCATTCTTTGTCTGTTCCATAACATGATAATTTTTAATTAGTTTATATTTACAGCCTTCAGGCCTGCAAGTTTCTCTTCCATGACATGAAGTTCGTCTTCATGCAGAGCAGTATCGGCAACGATGGCCATATAGGTCGATTTCATTTTGTTCACCGGGTCGCCAAGCCACCGTTCGCGTTCGGATATCAGTTTCTTCTTTGTGCCTGTCTCGTGTTCAAGCACCTCTATCTGTTCGGGGAGTGTCAGTCCCGCTGTCGGTTTTACCGTCATCTTTTCCATGTTTTTTTAAGTATTAATTGGTTAATGTTAAAAGGTCAATCTCTTCGGCAGTAAGCTTTTCAACGGCTTTCATGTCTTTCGATGCTTTCAGAAAAGCATTGTAAAGCGACCTTAGCCTTTCGAGCGGTATGCTGTTGAACTGCCTTTTGTCAACTTTTGCCGCCTGGCAGGCTATGGCCTTTATTATGCCGGCGTTCTGCTGTCTGTTCATTGCCCTTAGCCACCCGCCTATGGCTGCCATAAGGCGCTTGCGCCAAACGTCGCACTCAGCGGACTTGGGGCTTTGAACTGTCTCTGTACGGCCCTCCATAATGGCAAGCATGGTCTGAAACTCGCTGTTGTGCATCGCATGCAGACTGTCGGTGCGGTTATCGGTAAACTGCATGACAAAAGACTCCTTGTCTGCACCGGGCAGCCGCTTCAGCAATGCGTAAAACTTTCTGTAGTTACGGGTCATGTCCTTATATTTATATGGTTACGTTAATATCTTCACCCCAGTATTGCCGGGCACCTTCATCCCATACAGTAAAGGGAGCACAGGCGCCCTCCCTGTAGCGGCTCACCGGCTTGGGTATGCGGTAGCCTTCAACAAACAGTTTTACACT
>JAITVX010000125.1 GCA_031285575.1 Bacteroidales bacterium | reverse complement strand
GGCGCCTGCGGTTTGAAATACGGAATTAATTTGCCATGCCGGGCCGGACATGAACCGCAATACAAAATTAATTCGGTGCACTTTAGCCCCGGATAATTAAAATGACGGTTTTATGCTGCTTTTTGCCGTTGAGCTATTCTTCCCTGTCTGCTTCATCTGCTCCGCCCGAGCGTTTGCCACGGCGGTTAGCCACTTTGGGGAACAGATGTTCGGCATGTTGCCTGCCGAACTGCTTGCGGGCGTCGAGGTAATTGCTTTCGTACTGTGCGCGTACGGCGGCACGTGCCAGTTCTTCGTCGGCCTGCCGGCGGCTGAGGTTTTCGGCAGTGTTGCGCCGCGCCTCGAGCACCGTATTGACGCTCTTTGAGGCTTCTGTGAGGGTTTCGATATAATTCCGCAATTCGTTTCCTTCTTCAAGCTGTCCGAGTTTTTCAATCAACTGCGCTACCTTGAGCGGTTCTTCCGACAGTGGCATGTTAATGATGTCGGAAAAGGTGAGGTGCGGAAAAAGCATTTCGGTAATTCGCGTCATGTTGTTGCGGTCGTACATGCGTGCATTTTCAAAAAGGTTGCGCACACCGTTGTCGAGATAGGAGTCTGTCAACACCAAATCGTCCTGTACGTTTTCGCACAGTTCTTCAGCCGCGTGCCTGTCGCGTGCCTTTACCGTGAGAACATCGAGTTTCGGCTGCATGGCCTGCCCTAACGAGGCGGCTCCTATTATCTGCCCGCAAAGGCGTATGTGCCGCCGCGCCATGCGCTGGTGCATCGGTGTGGAATCTTGCTGATATAATAATCGTGCCATATAAGTGTTTTTTTAACGATGAATAATTACTTTTTATTAAAAACGGGGCAATATTACTCATTTTTCAAACAGTTTTTAAGTGTTTTCCGGTTTTTATTTTTCGGATGCAAAAGACAACCGTTTCCAAAAAAAAATCCCTGCCGGCTTTTGAAAAACCGGCAGGGTGGTTGGTTATTTTATTGCTGTTACAGTAACTGTTCTTGTACCAACTGTAAAGCCGAACTGTCCTGATTTGACGAAAAGTATGGAAAATTGATTGCTGTATTCATCAAGTAATACGTCAAAAGTAAATATATCATTATGCCAGTCTTGGGTAGGATCAAATATATCTGCTGGCATATTCGTCTTTTGTTCTTTCAATTTACCACTGCCGCTATCACTATTTGTATGCCTATTATAAAACTTAACGCGGCATTCGCTACCCAAACCATCATTGGCTCTCACACTGTAAGTGACTTTAACATTAATTTTCGTATAACCCCGTTCTTTCAAGTGGTCGATATCAAAGTCTGACGTATGTTGCCAACTATAAATAGCTCCATTCCCTATAACAGATTTACTATTAGATTCGGTACTGTCATATCTGATTATTAATGTTTCTTTGTGTGCGGAGTTGTTTTCACAGATTCTTGTTTCCTCGTCATTGATTACTTGCCATTCACCCCACTTGTGTCCTGTTGCGGGTATGGTGCGCGGTTCTGTGTGCGATGGGTCAAGTTTGCAGGTTCTCACCTCCATTCCATCAGTTTCGCAGGTGGCCTCTTTGGTTACCTGCCATTCGCCCCAGTTATGTTCTGTTGCCGGTATGGTGCGCGTTTCCTGATGCGTCGGATCAAGCTTGCAGATTCTTACTTCTGTTCCAGCGGTGAAGCAGGTTGGAGCTGCAATTATTTTCCATTCGTCCCATTCGTGAGTGTGGCCGGGAACTTCAGGACTGGGAAGCGTAGAAAGATCTATTTCCGGAATTTCAAGCAATTCTCCCTTGGCTGTTTTTCCGAAAGAGCCGCCTCTGTCGGGATCGTAATCTATTTCCCAGTACTGGGTCGGACGCGCACAAAATTCAATGGATGTTCCTACAACGGTGGTATTTGCTCTGTCTGTTACCACATAATAATAGACGTCGGTAGTGGAGAACAGCGACCACCGGTACATTCCAGCCGCCTCACCATGTTCCCCTATAGTGGTGGATATTGTTTGTGTTATTTGTGTTGACTTTGAACGCGACGTTTCATACGTATTTGAAAAAGAGCGTGAATTAGTTTCATCCCAGCCCGTGAAAACACTCTCTTTAAGTGAAGTCTTGATATTTAACCATTCCGGGCCTATTCCTGTCTCAGAACCTACCTCTAAGGTTACGGAACTGCTTTCGGTAAAACTGTGTTCAGCGGCTTCTCCAACAGACTCGGATATTGATTCCTGGGTAACATTATCTTCCGAATACGTTATACTTATAGGTGTTACTCCTGCATAGTAAATTGCATCAAGATATGCAAGCGGCACGCTGTTTACATGCCCAAGCACAAAGATATAATAATTGTACTCATCGTCGTAAGCGCTGCTTATCAGTTTGTATGCCCCGTCGCTTTTTACCTCTCCTGCTGAATATGGCACGGTTTCATATCGCAGTGCCGTTATATCCGGCTTTTCGCCACTGTCTTTGGCCTTAACGGTAACAACACACCCGGCCGTAAAGCCGCCGTCGGCAGTGGTTACGGTAATGGTGGCTGTTCCCGCGGCTACGGCTGTTACTGCGCCATTCTGGTCAACAGTAGCCACTGCACCGTTGCTGCTGCTCCATGTTACGGCTTTGTTCTCGGCATCGGCCGGCGATATGGTGGCCACAAGGGTTCCACTGCCGCCGGCTTCAAGTTCAAGTGTCGGTTTATCGAGGCTTATGCCCGAAACTTTCACAGGGTCATCCTTTTTGCAGCCGGCAATTGCGACAAATACTATCGTCAACATGGCTGCTGCCTGTTTAAAAAATCTGCAACTCATAAAAAAATAATTAAATTACGCCTACTCTTACTATGTTAGGCAGGATTTTCGGCAACCTCCTGTTTTTTTTGATAATAAAAAAGCGGACTTAAATCCGCTTTCAGAGGTTCTCGACTACCTTTTTTCACAAGAAATAAGCCCGCATTCCTGCGAGCGTTATTGCTTATTCCTGTGAAAAATTACTTTTGAAATGTCGAGTTTCTGAAAGCAAGAATATGGCAAACGCTATTTTATCATTATGTCTTATGCCTGCCGGCACGCTGCTGTTTTTATATCATGCGCAAAAATTTTGTTTAATTTGGATGTAAAATTAAAGAATTAATCAATAAAACAATCTGGCTTTTGTTTTTATTTTAACTATTTTGCCACTACGGCAGCAGACATAAAATAAAAAACCCACTCTGCTGCATCAGACCTCTTCGGAAAATATGCAGCATGTTATTTCAAACGCAGTATCCGGCATCGTCATTGCGAACGCAGTGAAGCAATCCATGTGGTACTCATTTTCTGGATTGCTTCACTGCGTTACCAATGACATAATTGCGTAAATTATTGATTTTAAGCAAATATGTCATATCCGCATTATGCCCCAAAACTTTGGGGTGAACTCTCGCAATGACGA
>JAITVX010000119.1 GCA_031285575.1 Bacteroidales bacterium | reverse complement strand
GGATAAAACGTTTTCGGAGAGTATTTACACGTTACGAAAAACTCGACAGAATGTTTTGGGCATTCCTGCTGATAGCGTTAATTATGGATGCAATCAAATAGCGTTAACAGGCCTTAATTATGAATTGAAAACACCAAACCGTACCGGCAAGGCGGAACAGAGAGTGGTTGCGCGGTGTAACTACTCTTTTACTGCCCGCAACCGGGCGGTAACCACATAGTACCGGAAAATTCGTGTGTTAACCCAGATGTTGAAAACATTTTCGGATAAAAATCGATCTGAATTCAGTACATTTGCACGCTGTCATTTTTGAATGAAAATACAAACCGCAATACACATTACGGCTGATATGCGGTAAACAGCGTTTCTGAACATGATATTTTATAAAAATTATTGATAATGGACGAAAAGGAAAGGAAAATACAGGATAGCGCCGAATATTCGGCAGGTAACATTCACGTGCTCGAAGGGCTTGAGGCAGTCCGCAAAAGACCGGCAATGTATATTGGCGATATCGGAGTAAAAGGGCTTCACCACCTTGTGTATGAAGTAGTCGATAACTCTATCGACGAAGCCCTGGCCGGCTACTGTAAAAAGATAGACATAACGATTAATGAAAACGGTTCGGTAACCGTTGGCGACGACGGCAGGGGAATACCCACGGGCATAATGGAAAAGGAAAAAAAGTCGGCGCTGGAAGTTGTCATGACGGTTCTTCACGCCGGTGGAAAATTCGACAAGGATTCATACAAAGTATCAGGCGGACTGCATGGCGTGGGCGTTTCGTGCGTTAATGCCCTTTCAGACGAACTCACGGCGGTAGTTATGCGCGAAGGCAAAACATTCAGGCAAACATACAGGAAAGGCCATCCTGCAACAGAAGTCGAAATAACAGGCAATACGGACAAAACCGGAACAGAAATTACTTTTTTACCCGACAGCACAATATTCCAGACCACTGAATACAACTTTGAAATACTTGCCGCACGCCTGCGCGAACTTGCATATCTCAACAAAGGCATAATACTTACCATTAAAGACATGCGCGAAATATCCGACGACGGATCGCCAAGATACGAAGTATTCCACTCCGAAGAAGGCCTCAAGGAATTTGTTGAATACATCGACGCCAACCGGGAAAGAATAATAGAAAAAATAATACACATCACCTACGATAAAACTGAATACCCCGTAGAGTTAGCCCTGCAGTACAACAGCTCCTTTTCTGAAAATGTTTACTCCTACGTTAATAACATCAACACCATAGAAGGCGGTTCTCACCTTGCAGGCTTCAGGCGCGGGCTCACACGCACGCTGAAAAAATATGCTGAAGACTCGGGTGCAACCTCAAAACTGAAGTTCGACATAAGCGGTGACGATTTCCGCGAAGGGCTTACAGCCATCGTATCGGTGAAAGTAGCCGAGCCACAGTTTGAAGGACAGACAAAAACAAAACTTGGCAACAGCGAAGTAATGGGAGCTGTCGATCAGGCCGTCAGCGCAGCCCTCTCGAACTACCTTGAAGAAAATCCCAAAGACGCCAGGATAATAGTGCAGAAAGTAATACTGGCCGCAACAGCCCGCCATGCCGCACGGAAAGCACGGGAACTCGTGCAGCGCAAAAATGAATTTTCAGGATCGGGGCTGCCAGGAAAACTTGCCGACTGCGCCGACCGGCATCCCGAAAAATGCGAAATATACCTTGTAGAAGGCGACTCGGCAGGAGGAACCGCCAAACAAGGTAGAGACCGCCAGTTTCAGGCAATACTTCCACTGAGAGGTAAAATTCTCAATGTTGAAAAAGCAATGCAGCACAGGATATTTGAAAGCGACGAAATAAAAAACATCTTCACCGCACTTGGCGTTAACATTGGCACCGTTGAAGACAGCAAGGCACTGAATACGGCAGGCCTGCGCTATCATAAAATAATAATAATGACCGATGCCGACGTTGACGGCTCGCATATAATGACGCTTATAATGACATTCTTCTTCCGGTATATGGTCGAACTCATTAAAAGCGGCAACATATTCATCGCAACACCGCCACTGTACCTTGTGAAAAAAGGAAAAACCGAACGCTACTGCTGGAGCGAAGAAGACAGGGAAGCCGCAGTAAACGAAATGGGGCAGGGAAAAGAATCGGCAGTATCAATTCAGCGATATAAAGGTTTGGGTGAAATGAATGCAGAGCAGCTGTGGTCAACAACAATGAATCCTGAAACGCGCACGCTAAGGCAGGTTACAATTGAAAACGCCGCCGAAGCCGATCACATCTTCTCAATGCTTATGGGCGACGAAGTGCCGCCACGCAGGGAATTCATAGAAACACACGCCAAATACGCAAAGATTGACGCCTGACCGTGGATACAGAGAGAACCATCTTGTTATGTATTCACTGCTGAAAGTCGGCGTATCTGATTACCGATTTTGTTTTCCACCGGCCTGTTCTGTAGTAGAAATACGACAGGGCATAGCCTATCATCCATCCGGCGGGTATTGACCACCATATTCCCTGCACGCCGAATCGTGAGGAAAAGAACCAGGCAATGGGTATCCTTATAAGCCACAGCGAAAACAGCGAAAATATCATTGGCATGAAGGTGTCGCCGGCGCCACGGGTTACACCGTTGTAGATAAACATCATGGTGAAGGCAAGGTAGAAAGCGCTTACTGTTGTGAGATACTGGTCGCCAACCCGTATCACTTCCTGGTCGGTTGTAAACATGCTCATAATAATGTGCCCGCAGGTTACAATTATTATGGTTGTTATGACGGTTACTATTCCTGCCATTTTTATTGTAGCTGTCAGTCCGGTTCTTATTCTGTCGTGGCGGTTGGCGCCTATGTTCTGGCCTGTAAATGTTGAGAGGGCCTGCGAAAACGACATTGCCGGAACCAGCGCAAGCGAATCGAGGCGGCTGGCCACGGAGTATCCGGCAATTACTTCGGTGCCGAATTTGTTTACTATGTCCATAAGCGCTATTCCGCCCATTGCCACAAGCGTGTGCTGTATGGCGGTGGGCAATCCTATGCGCAGACTTTGCTGAAAAACTTCCCGGTCGAAGGTGAGGCCCTTTATTGATATCCTTATCAGTTTGTGGGTTCTGTTTAGCCACCATGCAGCCAGGCCAAAGGCAATTGCGTTTGCAAGGAGCGTTGCGGCAGCAGCTCCGGCTACACCCCACTCGAACACTCCTACAAAGAGGATAACGAACAGCATGTTTGCCACGCTTGCAATTATAAGGAAGTAGAGCGGTGTTTTTGAGTCGCCAAGCCCTCGCAGAACGGAACTCGTTCCATTGAACCCGAAAAATATCACTATTCCCGAAAGATATACTTTCAGAAACAGCGTTGCCTGCGGCATCAGTTCTTCGGGCAGGTCTATCATCCGCAGTATTGGCTCGCTGACAAGTATTCCAACGATGGTTGTGATGACGCCTATTATGGCGCTGTATATATACATGGTGTCGATTGCGCGCTTTATCTTTGTCATGTTTTTTGCGCCGAAATACTGTGATATGGTAACGGTAGTGCCCATCATAAGGCCCACAATCATCGATACCATTATGAAGATAACCGGAAAGGAAGCCCCTACTGCAGCAAGTGCATCTTTCCCTATAAATTTACCTACAACAATACTGTCAACAACACTGAAAAGCTGCTGGAAAATATTTCCAATCAGCATTGGGGCGGCAAAATTGAAGATGAGTTTTCCTTCGTTTCCGCTTGTAAGGTCCTGCATTTTTTTTATTTCAGGCAGCAAAGGAAGTCATTTACCCGAATTTATCAAAGTTAATTATTGTGCTGCATTGCAAAAACAGGTTATAAAAAAAATGTATCACTATTATATAACAATTAATATGCTATTCGTTATATATGTATTAATTTTGGAGCGTATTTAATTTAAATTAAACTGCCGGACAGGATTTAAAAACAATGTAATATGAGAAGAATTTGGTTACAGTTAATCGTTTCGGTTGCAACGTTAACAGTTTGTATTAATGTACACGGGCAGGCCTCTGCCGACACTTCCAGCACAGCTTTGGAAACAGTTGATTCGCTGAAAAAAGCAGTATTGATTTACAGCCCGTTTCGCGACACTCCCGATATAAAGCTCACGGCCGGACAGGCTGTCGAGTTTCTTAAAAAGTATTCGCGCCCGCGTTTATGGCGTAATGTTAACGACCCGCTGCGGCAGGCAATAGAACAGTTAGTGTTTTTGGCGTCGTATCCTCCGTTTGATTCATCGGAAACATTCCTGAAGAACTATAAATACGATTCCATAAAAATTCCATGGGAACGGTTTTATGTGTGGGACACATTGCAGTTCAACGTACCGGTTGTCGGCCCCGCAGCAGACTCGGCAGATTTCGACATTAATACAACTGCCGAAACCGACAGTGCAAACGTTTTCACCCAAAGGCGTTATGATGTTTTTCCGGAGAATACCGGAGCGGATACGTTAATGCTTGTTATGAAAGACACGCTGACGGAAGCAGTTTCTTTAAGCCCCAACTTTCCGTTCAGGTATTACAGCAGCCCGTTTCAGGCCGATTCGCTTGAAACGGCCGTAAGTTCGCTTATAAAATATCTTGAAGAGAGAGATTCTACCGTAATTAATTTTTCGGGCAGAGGCGAAGCGGTTGTGCCTGTATGGTTTAATTCAAAGTCGAACAGCATGATGCGCTACTGGCTCAAAAATGAATTTAACGATTCGCTAACCGTATGGATTGGAAACACCGGACGCGACACTATTGGCCTTTTTGCAGAACAGGGTGTTGACTTCAGGCGCCCCATGCGCCCCGGAACGGGCAATGCGGAAGCCAGAGTAAACGTTGAACGGCAGGACAGGTCGAGACTGCTCGAGTTGCAAAAAATTGAATTAAGGAAGCAGCTATGGAAATACAGAACCGAAACCAACCTTGCATTCAGCCAGACAGGCCTGTTCAACTGGGTGAAAGGTGGCGAAAACAGCCTTTCGTCGTTGCTTGATGTAACCGGTTACGCCGATTTTAACAACGACCTGAAAAAACTTTCGTCAAACAATTTTGCACGCCTTAAACTCGGTTTCCTCGCCACAGGCGACAACCCGATAAGAAAAAACACCGATATTCTTGAAACAAACACAAAAGTAAACCATAAGGCCTTCGGCAAATTCGATTTCAGCGTTATTATGCTTTTCAAAACGCAGCTTCTGACGGGCTACGACTATCCAAACGATTCTGTTGCCGTGTCAAAAATACTGAATCCGGCAATGCTCACGCTCGGCCTTGGGCTCGACTATAAACCCAATGCACAAACATCTATCAACTTTTCACCCTTTGCATACAAGCTGACATTTGTAACAGATACCGCTCATATCGACCAGACAAAGTACGGTATTGCCGACAACCGTAAAACCCTGCACGAATCGGGTCTCAGCTTCATGATTTCAAATGTATGGCAGCCAATACCCAAAATTTCGCTGACAAACCGCCTGCAGCTGTTTTCCAATTACGTTCACAATCCGCAAAATATTGATGTTGACTGGGAGTTTACGCTGGCAGCAAGCCTTAACTGGTTTACAGAGCTGCGGATAAATACCCATTTAATTTTCGACGACGACATAAAAACAACAGTTCTGGATAGCAACAAACAGCCTGTTTTAAACACCGACGGCACAGAACGGAAAACCGCTCGCGTACAGTTTAAGGAAATGGTAGGCATATCGCTGGCATTTAAATTTTAAAAGAACGGCATACCTTGCTCTTGCCGCCCTTTATGTCTGCAAAGTCAGCTCACAAAATGTGAGCCGGTATTACAGACGTGAAATGAAGCGCCGCAAAATGTGAGCGGGCATTGAAGGTCTGTTTCCACGAAAAAGCCTGATACACTAAACACATATCTGCCGGTTGGAACGGAACATTTATTCTTCTATCTTTGCCGGCACAAGAACTTATACAGAATATTTATGAACAACGTAAGGGTAAGGTTTGCCCCAAGTCCTACAGGCCCGCTGCACATTGGCGGAGTGAGAACAGCTCTTTACAACTATCTTTTTGCAAGGAAACACAACGGCGCTTTTATCCTCAGAATTGAAGATACCGACCAAACAAGGTTTGTTGAAGGAGCCGAGGATTATATTATCGACTCGCTGAAATGGTGCGGTATCGACATAGACGAAGGCATCAGGGAAGGAGGCGCTTTCGGCCCGTACAGGCAAAGCGACAGGAAAGAAACATACAGGCGCTACGCCAATATGCTTGTTGAATCGGGAAACGCCTATTATGCGTTCGATACCGCCGAAGAACTTGAGCAAATGAGAACGCAGTGCGAAAAGGAAGGTACTGCCTTTATATACAATGCAGGAACAAGAGGCAGGCTTAAAAATTCGCTGTCGCTGCCCGAAAGCGAATGGAAAGGCATGATTGGCAAGGGAATTCCGCATGTTATCAGATACCAGATGCCCGAAAGCGACGACACCGGCTTCAGCGACCTTATTCGCGGCCACATAACGGTCAACACCTCTACGCTCGACGACAAGGTGCT
>JAITVX010000086.1 GCA_031285575.1 Bacteroidales bacterium | reverse complement strand
TTCCAAATAATTCTTCCTTTATACTTGTCCCATTTGCTTTACTTTTTTTGTAAAGCTATTTTAGGACAAGACAGTGTGCAAGTGCGTCCAAGCCCTTGGTGAAAGTTGCACAAGTTTGCAATGCCCAAAATACTCTATATCTTCCCAATCCTGTGTCCTGCAAATAACGGCCGCCACCGTTATGAATACAATATATCCGGTTTGATGCCGTATTTTCAATTCCTGACAGAAATCAGGGATGTTGTTTGCAAAATATAATATATTCATATGTGATTATATCATGTTGATTATTATATAAATACATGTAATTGAATTCAATTACATAAGTATTAGTAACCTTATTTTTAGATAATTATACTAAAAATAAAACCTATGCTTTTTTTCATGCTTTTGCCCTGAATGTAATCCTTTTTTGATCGGTTTTTTCCCCATTTTTCTTTATCTTTGCTGTTGAAAACTATCGCCTAATGCAATCAGGCAAAAGAAAAACAATAATAGCAGTTACAGGAGCAAGCGGAGCAATTTACGCCCGACTGCTTATAGAAAAGCTTAAACGGCTTAGAAACCCGCCGGAAGAAATTGCCGTAATATTTTCCCGTGCTGCTAAAGAAATATGGATAGAAGAAACAGGCGGCATCCTTAATGCCAACCCTCCTGTGAAAGAATATTCAAACGACTCATTTTTCGCTCCGTTCGCCTCAGGCTCATCAACATACGAAACAATGATAATATGCCCAGCATCGATGGGAACAGCAGGCCGTATTGCAGGCGGAATATCCGACTGCCTCATAACACGCGCCGCCGACGTAATGTTGAAGGAAAGGCGAAAACTGATAATAGTACCACGCGAAATGCCATATAATCTCATCCAAATCGAAAATCTGAAAATACTTACCCTTGCCGGAGCAATTATATGCCCGGCATCACCATCTTTCTACAGTAATCCGCAGTCAATTACCGATTTGGCAATGACTGTGGTGAACCGCATTATTAACCTTGCAGGTTTTGAATACAACAGTTTCAGATGGATGGAAAATGATTGACGGAAGAATAATAAAATTTTTAAAACGTCACCACGTTATGACAATTGCCACATCAGCCGGCAACAAACCATGGTGCGCCAGTTGTTTTTATGCCTATATGAAAGAAGACAACCTGTTCGTATTAACAACGGAAGATGACACAAAACATGGCAAGGAATTTGCAGAAAATCCGGTTGTTGCTGGCTCGGTAGCGTTGGAAACAATGATTGCAGGCAAAATAAGAGGCATACAATTACAGGGAACAGTATATAAACCGGAAGGGGATGAACTTGGTAAGGCAAAAATACACTATCTGAAAAGGTTCCCTGTGGCAGCGTTGATGGATATACACTTGTGGGTAATAAAACCTGCGTACATTAAAATGACCGACAACAAGCTCGGATTCGGAAGAAAACTTACATGGACTGCCGAACAATAAGCAGATTTGATTTTGCACTTTAAGCCAAAAGACTTCTCCGGAAAATATGTAGTATATTATTTCAAACGCAATATTCAGCATTGTCATTATGACTAGCAAGGCCTGAAATAATCTGGAATATGCAACATGGATAAACGCCAGGCATCCATTGCATTTTTATTCTATCAATTTATCGTAGTCGGTGTCGAGCGGCTTCCCTGCAATAAAGTCATAAAGGGTGAGGTTTCTGATGTTGAAAAAGTATTGCCAGTAGTTCTGAAGCGCCTGTACATAGGCTCTTCTGTTCTGGTCTTTTCTTGTATCGGCATTATTGAGTTCGAGTACGGAAATTTTGCCTATGAGGAACCGCTGTTTTGTTACTTCAAACATTTTCATGGCAACGGTATCAGACTGTGCGGCTATGGCAACCTGCATCGCCTGCAGATTAAACTGTTCGACATCGAGCTGCAGGTTTTGCTGAAAGTCGATAATTGCCTGCTGCGACTGAACCTGCGTAAGTTCAAGGCTCGACTGCGCCATGCGATATCTGCCACGCCCAAGCCCCCAGTCGAGTATTGGCATTGTAATTCCGATGCGTACCCTTTGCTGCTGATTTGGGGCGCTGTATGCATTGTTGAAATTAAAATCTTCATCGCGCAGACCAAACGACGCCGAAAGGTTGGCATTCAATCCTTTTTCGGCTTTGGCTTCAGCCAAGCTGCTTTGGGCTTCCAGCATGCCAAGTTCCTGTTCGAGTATCTGTGGATTGTTTTGCATTGCCAAGTCGAAAACTTCCTGCGAGTTAACCTGCAGTTCTGGCACCTGTGTGGGGAGTATGAGTTCTATCCTTATGTTGTCGTTAAAGCCGAGGAACGATCTTAGCCTTATTTCCCTGTCGCGAAGGTTCATTTCGGCTTCTTTTCTTGCGGTTTCGGCATTAAGCCATGAGAGTTGCATCTGCAGTAATGCGTCTTCGGCAATTGTTCCCAGGTCGTATCTCCCGCGTGCTATCTGCCAAAGCGTATCGGCATTGGAGTAGTTCATTTCAGCTATCTGCTTGTTCATCTGGGCAAGGGCCAGCGAAAAGAAGTTGGAAACGGCTTGCCTGTGAACGCCTTCAATATCCGACAGAAATGTCTTCCTGGCTGTTTCGTATTGCAGCGGTGCAATTTTTTTCTGCCATTTAAGAGGGTTGTATCTGAAAATAGGCTGAGTTAAACCTACGCTCAACGGGGTTGTGATGTATTGCCGGCTGTTGTTCTCAAGGTCATTAAACAATGTAAGATCTGACTGCAGTGAAACTGTTCCGCCCGTAAGCCCTATATTCTGTTCCAGCGCCAGCGAGGCCAGATTGCTTATGGTATTTGTACTGCGGTATTCATACCTGCCTTCTCCCGAGTTCCATACCCTGTCGTAAGAGTTGCTGAGGTCGGGGGTGGTCCCGGTAAGGCTCAGTGATGGTCTGTACTGTGCCACAAATGTCCTGTACTGCCAATAGCTTGCCCTGAACCGATGTTTGGCAATAAGCGCATTAGGCGACTGTTCTTCGGACAGTCTGACTACTTCGTCGAAAGTGAGCCTTTTCAGTTCCTGCGATTCTGCTTTCAGCAGTGGAAACAGTAATAAAATAACTATGCTGTGTTTTAAATATCTTTTTATCATACAATTATTCATATCTTAATGATTCAATAGGATCTCTTTCAGAGGCTCTTTTGGCGGGCGAATATCCAAATATTACGCCCACTGCAGCCGAAACGCCAAAGGCAATAAATACCGAGAAAAATGATACAATTGTCATAATACCGGCAATCTGTTCAATGAGTTTTGCCATAACAACCCCGAAAAATATTCCGATAAAACCGCCTGAAACACTTATCAATACTGCTTCTGCAAGGAATTGCACAACAATATCCATCTTTTTTGCTCCTATAGCCATTCTGGTTCCGATTTCTTTTATTCTCTCCATTACCGAAGCGAACATTATATTCATAATGCCTATTCCGCCTACAATAAGCGATATGCTGGCTATTGCGCCAAGTACAATATTAAAAATATCTTTTGTTCTCTGCTGCTGTTTAAGCAAAAGCTCCGGAACTGTTATCTCAAAATCCTTTACTCCAGAGTGACGACGTGTTAACATACGGCTTAATATTTCCGTGGTAGCTTGCAGCTGTTCGGTTTCGGCAACCTGCACAACAATTCTGTCTAACTGGTTATAATTTGTCGCGGAATTAGATGAGGCGTCGGAACTGCTTGATGTTACAACCGATATTCCGCCTCCAAAAAACTGTATAGACGACGCTTCAGAAACAAGTTTAGTATTAATCAGCGCCCTGTTATTATACCTTAGCAGCATGGTATTGATTGGAATATAAATGTTATCGTTATATACATTTACACCCGCTTCTTCAAAGCCGGTAAGGCTTACATTGGTTCTCTGCAGAACTCCTATTACTTTAAGCCATATTCCGTTGAACTTGATATATTGCCCAATAGGGTCTATTTTACTGAAGAACTTTGCGCGTATGTTAGCGCCTATGATACAAACCTGTATTCCGTTCTTTTCCTGAAAATCATTAAAAACGGCTCCACTAACAAGTGGAAGGTTATAGAGGTCGAAATAGTCGTTTGAAACGCCAACAAGCTTGGCAGTATATTTAACGCCATTCAGCATTGCCGTAGAGTTAAACGATATTTCGGGGCTGATTCTTCTAACCGAGGGCAGCGTTTCTTTTATAGCGTCCACATCCAGCATACTCAGGCCTCTTGAGAATTTTTTCTGCTGTTTTTCTCCTTCATCGCTCGATGAAGAACTTTCAGGAATCACAGGGTTAATCAGTATATTGTTCACCCCAACCATTTCCATCTGCTCCATAATTTCTTGCTTTGCCCCTTTTCCTATGGCAAGCATGGCAATAACGGCCGAAACACCAAATATTATCCCGAGTGCGGTTAGCATTGATTTCAACTTATTCGAGACGATAGATTCAACCGCAATTTCTATGTCGTGGAAATATCTGAAAATAAACTTTAGCATTAAACTTTCCTGTTATAAACATTAAAACTATTGATTGGAGCCCAGCCTGGCTGCGGCCGGTTGTCTGTCCTGCGGAGCGCCTGCCCTCATGGCTCTGACGGCTGCCGTGTCGCCAGGAACCATGGCCTGTTGTGCTCTCTGCATCATTTCAGGCCTGCCTCCAAAGCCCGCCATGGGCCGGGCATTACGCGATTTTTCAGCTTCGTCTCTGATTCTTTTTTCTTCTTCTTTCCTGAGCCTTTCCCTGTCTTTGATAATGCTTATCAGCTCTTCGCCTGCAAGTTTGAAGTTTTCAGGTTTCTCGGGCGTGCTTAGAAAAACAAGTGCATTTTCACCAAGCCCCTGTTCTATAATTATATTGTTTTCATTCGATTCGCCCGTTACAACAAACTGTTTGACACCGTTTTTCAGATAAACAAACGGTATGCTGTCGGGGCCGGCCTGAACACATTCAAGCGGAATATAAATAACATCGTTAATTGTTTTGGTAACAATTTTGTTTCCCGTAGTCATTGAAGGTCTTAAAATAGGATCGGAACCATTAACCCTGATAAGCACTTCAAATACCTTTGCATCAGCGTTGGGAAGCTGCTCGCCTATGTTTGCCACATCAGTAACAACACCTGTATATGTTCGTTCCGGGAAAGCGTCAACCATCAGTTCTACTTTCTGCCCTACTTTTACTTTACTTACGTCTATTTCATTCACATAGGTTTTTGAAAGCATCACCGACATATCGGGCAGCGTAGCCACTACATTATCCCAGGGGCTGATAGATGAGCCTACTTTTCTTTTGACGCCCATCCTGTCGCGCTTGTAGATAATCATTCCCGATGAAGGGGCAGTTATTGCAAACTGCTCCAGTAATCTCTCTATGTCACTAACCCGTTGCTGTTGCTCTGAAAGCCGACCCTGCTGGCTCTGCATTTCCGATTTTGCCTGCTCAACCCTGAGGGTGTAGGAACGTAATGTCTGGTCGAGCGTACGGATGGCCTTGTCGCGGGCTATCTCGGCCTGCCTTATTGTGGTTGGCGGTTCGTATTGCGACTGCTGCAGCGTTATTTCGGCTTCTTCAACGGCAAACTGCAGGTTTTTTATGTTGTCTCTAAGGTTGCTCAGTGTTACGGCAGTATCAAGGATTTTGGTTTCCAGGTTTGTTTCTCTTGTGGTCAACTCTTCAAGTGCATCTTTCAGGGTATTGTCGAATGTGGTTCGATCGAGTGTTGCAATAAAATCACCGACTTTCACTTCCGTCCCTTCCGGAACCATATCCTGTATCCTGATTTCAGCTCCTCGCACTCCTCTTGCCTGTGAAAAGTCGGGGCCTTTGATGTCAACAGAATTTTCGGCCTGCAATTCGCCGGTTACTGTAACAAGAATATCAAACTGCCCATGTTTCGATTCGGCATAAAGATTCGCAATATCTTTCCGGGCTGTCGTTTTATTGAATACCACAAGGATAATTATTGCTACTACAACAACGGCTCCCGTAATTATAGCCGGTCTTTTAAGTTTTAATTTCAGTTTCATTTTTACACCTTAAGTTACATACACATTAAACTACAAACATATAAAAAGCGTTGCCGCTTGCAAATCATGACGAAGTGTTTTTTAACACCCTTACGTTCGAGAAGTATGACATCCAAGTATCTTTTTTTATTCCCTGGCAGTCTGAAATACTTTGTTATTTATTTTTTTTTAACTATTTGAATAACCATGTCAGCCAGTTTGTCCGCTTCACCTGTCGTTCGTCCTTCAGAATATATTCTCATTATCGGCTCGGTGTTTGACTTGCGAATTTGAACCCATCCTGTTTCGGTTTCGATCCAGAGACCATCGCGTTCTTCAAAACTGCATCCTGCAAAAGCATCCTTTATTGCAGACAGTATATTATTAATATCAGTTTCAGGATTAATGTCCATTTTCTTCTTTACAATGGCATACTCCGGATATGTCTTTCGGAGGCTCATACAACTTTTGCCGCTGCGGGCCAAATACGAAAGAAACAGCGCAATGCCAACAAGCGCATCGCGACCATAATGCAGTTTGGGATAAATAATTCCTCCGTTGCCTTCACCGCCAATAACGGCGCTGCGCTTTTTCATCTCCGCTACCACATTCACCTCTCCCACTGCTGATGTATAGCGTTTGCAGCTATATTTCCCCGCTACATCGGCAAGCGCTTTCGACGATGAAAGATTCGAGACCACGCTGCCCTTTTCCGTCTGCAGAATATAATCGGCCACAGCCACAAGCGTATATTCCTCACCAAACATAGATCCGTCTTCGCAAACAATCGCAAGGCGGTCAACGTCGGGATCTACAACAAAACCGACATCGGCTTTTTCACTTACCGTCAATGCTGAAATATCGCTAAGGTTATGTGGCAGTGGTTCGGGATTGTGGGCAAAATTTCCGTCGGGAACGGTATTCAACTCAACAATACGTTTCACGCCAAGCGACCTTAGCAGTTCGGGAACTATAAGCCCGCCAACCGAATTGATACAATCTATTGCCACTGAAAAATCAGCCGCTTTAATAGCACCACGGTCAACACAGTCGAGCTTCAGTATCTGTTCAATATGTTTTGCACCCCATGAGTCATCGTACATAAGCGTGCCAAGCGAGTCAACTCCGCTGAATTCGAAATCTTCATTTGCAGCCGCATTCAGTATTTCGTCGCCGTCGGAAGCCGATAAAAATTCGCCCGTTCCGGCCAAAAGCTTCAGTGCATTCCATTCGGCCGGGTTATGGCTGGCCGTTATGATAATTCCGCCATCGGCCTCAGAGCCGGTTACAGCCATTTCAACTGTAGGCGTAGTAGCCATTCCGAGGTCGATAATACTAATGCCAAGCCCTTGCAGCGTGGCTGTAACCAGGCTGTTGACCATGCTTCCCGACTTCCTTCCGTCGCGTCCCACAACCACATTGAGTTTTTCTGCACCGCAACGCCGCTTGAGCCATGTTCCGTAGGCCGCCGTAAACTTGACAACATCAACAGGCGAGAGGCCGTCACCGGGTCTTCCTCCAATTGTACCACGTATTCCTGATATGGATTTTATTAATGTCATATTTAAAAAAATAATGCACAAAGGTGCAAAAAAATATTAAACACAATACAGCAATATTATGAAACCTTATAAAATTGTAGCGAGCTGGATATAACGGTAATAACTATTTATCCATCCGATGAAACAGGTACTCCTGAGCGATTTAAGACAATTCACCCAGGCAGGTCGCCTTATCGAAACGGCTTCAATACTTCCGTCTCAAAACTTGTAATAATCAAATCTTTTTCGTCGTGCATGTATTCTAAGTAAATATTATTCATTATAATAATCATTGCCGAATTTATCAAAAAAAGGATGTAAAATTTTGTTCCAAAATGAGATATACGGATAAAATATCTATGTCTTTTATATTTTTAGTATAATTATTTGAGATTTATTAAATATTTCAATACTTTCGTAATCTGAATTTTTGTAAAAACTGTAGCGCCTTAATTTAAAAAGGTGCAGATAAAAAGTATTGATTATGATACAGAATGATCCTGACAACCCGGTTCTCGACGAACAGCCGGACACAACGGAAGTGGTTGCAAGCGCCGGGGAGCCTGTGGATGAAATTGAAAAAAACGGCGACGAAATACCGCCTGCCAGTGAAAGTATAACAGAAGATATAGCAACAGACAGCGTTGATGTACCAGAAGTTATTCAGGCAGAGGAATCATTGTTAAAAACTGAGAAAACAATTGCTAATGATGTTAGCTCCGAAGAAAATGAAGCTGACAATAGCCTTCCTCCTGTCGATTACAGCGGTTATTCAAAAAAAGAACTTTCAGAAACTCTTGCGCTGCTTGTTGAAAACAGATATCCGGCCGAAATAAAAGACGATATTGATAGCATAAAAGGATTGTTCTATAAAAAACTGAAACAGGAGTCGGATGCAAGGAAGGCCGAGTTCCTTGCAGGCGGCGGGAAAATTGAAGAATACAGGCCATGGATTGACCCGGAGGAGGCGCCATTTAAACTTTTGCTTGAAAAGTACAGGGATAAAAAAACTGACCACAGTAAGATTCTTGATGCCGAAAAAAACGAAAACCTGAAGAAAAAGTATGAGATAATCGACAAAATAAAAGACTTGGTAAACAAGGAAGAGTCGATTAATAAAACATTTCAGGATTTCAAGTCGTTGCAGAATGAATGGTATAACATAGGCGTTGTTCCTCAGTCGGCGTTAAAGAATATGTGGGAAAACTATCATCATTCCGTAGAGTTTTTTTACAGCTATATTAAAATTAATAAGGAATTAAGAGATCTCGATCTTAAAAAGAATCAGGAACTGAAGACCGGGCTGTGCGAAAAGACGGAGGCTCTTTCAAGTGATCCAAATCCATTAAATGCTTTCAGAATACTGCAGGAGTATCATGACCAGTGGAGAGAGATAGGGCCAGCGCCGATGGAAACGAAGGATATTCTTTGGGAACGCTTTAAGGAAGCTACTTCCAAAATTAATAAAAAGCACCACGAGTATTTTGAAAATCAGAAGGAAGATCAGAAAAAGAATCTCGACAGTAAAATTGCTTTATGTATAGAAGCAGAAAAAATTAACAGTGTAGAAACAACATCTTTAAAGGATTTTGACGCTAATGCTGAAAAAATTATAGAACTCCAGAAAAAGTGGAGAACCGTTGGTTTTGCGCCGAAAAAACAGAATACCAAAGTCTATCAGCGTTTCAGAGAAACTTGCGACGCTTTTTTTGAAAAAAGAAGACAGTTTTACGCAGATAATAAGGATACGCAGATGAAGAATCTGCAAATTAAGACCGACCTCTGCATCAAGGCTGAAGCCTTGCAGGAAAGTTCTGACTGGAAGTCAACCTCGGATGCTTTTATAAAACTGCAGAAAGAATGGAAAGAGGTTGGGCCGACGCCAAAAAAATATTCTGAAAGGTGCTGGAAGAGATTTCGTAAAGCATGCGATCGTTTTTTCGATAGAAAAACGTCGTTCTTTGGCAATCTTGACAACTCCTATGAAGATAACCTGAGGTCAAAACTTGAAATTATTGAAGATATTGAAAAATTAAGTTCTGAAAATAATGTGCAGGCAGCTGTTGGAAAGATTAAAGAACTTCAGAAAAAATGGAATGAAACAGGATTTGTTCCGTTCGACAAGAAGGAAGAGGTTGCCAACCGTTACAGGAATGCTATTGACAGTCAATTTGACAGACTGAAGATTGGCGATGAGGCTAAAAATATTATGAAATATAAAACCAAACTCGACAGTCTTAAAACCAATCCCCAGGTATCAAGAAAAATAAGAAGCGAAAGGGACAAATTTATAACACAAATCAAGCAGCTTGAAAGCGAAGTTGTAATTTTGGAAAACAATATAAGCTTTTTTGCAAAATCGGTAAAAGCCGAATCAATGATAAGGTCGGTGGAAGAAAAGATTAAAAATGCAAAGAATCTGATCAAAACCCTGGAAGGAAAAGTAAGGATTATAGATCAGTCGGGGCTTGATGAATAACAATATAAAGTACATTCGATTAAAATAAAAAAATTGTGGCAGAAGTTAAATATGTTTTCGTCACGGGTGGCGTTACTTCGTCATTAGGCAAAGGCATCGTATCCGCTTCCCTTGCGAAGCTCTTGCAGTCGCGGGGTTATTCGGTAACAATTCAAAAACTTGATCCTTATATTAATATCGATCCGGGAACATTGAATCCGTATGAACACGGCGAATGTTATGTTACGCTCGACGGAGCGGAAACAGACCTTGACCTTGGGCATTATGAAAGGTTTCTGAATGTGCCTACAAGCCAGGCAAACAGCGTTACTACCGGGAAAATTTACCAGACCGTAATTAACAAGGAAAGAAAAGGCGATTATCTTGGAAAAACCGTTCAGGTAATACCGCACATTACAGACGAAATAAAGAAAAGAATCAAACAGCTTGGCCAAAGTAACAAGTTCGATATTATACTGACTGAAATAGGCGGCACGGTTGGCGATATAGAGTCGCTTCCCTATATTGAATCTGTCAGGCAACTTAAATGGGAACTTGGGTATCAAAACTGTATTGTGGTTCATCTTACGTTAGTGCCGTTTCTGTCGGCAACCGGAGAGTCGAAAACAAAGCCCACCCAGCACTCGGTTAAGGAGTTGCTCGAAACAGGTATTCAACCCGACGTTCTTGTGCTCAGGACAGAAAAGCCTCTTAACACCGATATAAAACGGAAAGTGGCACTGTTCTGCAATGTTGAAGAGAATGCAGTAATTGAGTCGGTAGATGTATCAACCATATATGAAGTGCCGATGAAAATGCTTGAACAGGGCCTTGACAAGGCGGTTGTGAAAAAGCTGGCGCTTCCTGTTAAGCACGAACCCGACCTGTCTGAATGGCGTGCATTTCTCGATAAATTAAAAAATCCGAAGCATTCAGTTACGGTTGGAATAGTAGGCAAGTACGTAGAATTGCCTGATGCCTATAAATCTATCATCGAATCGTTTGTTCATGCCGGAGCTGCCAATGAATGTGAAATAGAAATAAAGTATATCCACTCTGAAGAAATTAATGAAAGCAACACGGCTTCCGTGCTTCAGGGCCTTAACGGCATACTTGTAGCTCCAGGTTTTGGTTCCCGTGGCATTGAAGGGAAGATACTGGCTGCACGGTATGCACGTGAAAACAACATCCCCTTCTTAGGTATTTGCCTTGGCATGCAGTGTGCTGTTATTGAATTTGCAAGAAATGTCCTGAACTTTGAAGGCGCTGATTCTACTGAAATTAACCATAAAACGAAATATCCTGTCATCGACATTATGGAAGAACAGAAAAGCGTTATAAACAGCGGAGGCACGATGCGTCTTGGAGGATATAAATGTATTATTACAAAAGGATCAAAAGCTTATGAAGCCTATGGCACAACGGAAATAGTTGAAAGGCATCGCCACAGATATGAGTTCAATAACAAATATCTGGATGATTTCCGCAGGCATGGAATGGACCCCGTGGGAATTAATCCGGAGTCGGGGCTGGTGGAAATCATCGAGCTGACAGGTCATAAGTGGTTTGCAGGAGTGCAGTTTCATCCCGAATACAGCAGCACGGCGCTTAATCCGCATCCGCTGTTTGTAAGTTTTGTAAAAGCCTGCACAGTTTAATTGAAATTAATTTAAAGTTGAAATAAAAATAAAACATACTTGATGGATCGTAACACAATAACAGGTATTATCCTTATATTCTTAATTTTTATCGGTTTCGGCGTTTATAACAGCAGCCGCCTGAACAAGAGTTATGAGCAAACCATAGAGGTTGCAGAGGCATATTATGCAAAAGGCGAACTCGAAAATGCCCGCGCCGAATATATTAATGCGTTAAGATATAAACCAAATCAACCCGACGCGGTAGCAAAAGTGAGAGAAATAGGCACACAACTCGGGCTGGAAGGCAACAGCGAACAGCCGTTGGCAACCGTCGGCAATTCCGGTAATAGCGACTCGACCCTCGCACAAACAACCGCAGAAGCCACTCTGCCTGCCGACCCGAGTGGAGCGTTTGCTGCATCGGCAACCGGCGAAAATGAATTTATTACCCTCGAAAACAATAAACTGGAAATAAAAATATCGTTAAAAGGAGGCAAGGTTATTTCGGCCCGGTTAAAAGAGTACAGAACCCACGACTCGTTGCCGCTATTCCTGTTTTCGGGCGATTCAACTGTTTTCGGATTCAATTTCTTTACATCCGACAACCAGGCAGTTCAGACAAATAACCTGTTTTTTAAACCTGTTGACGGCCGTAAATCATTCAATGCGTCGGATGCGCCCGAAAGCGTTGTGTTAAGACTCGTGTCGGAGGAAGACAGGTATATAGAATACAGATATACCCTTGCACCCGACAAGTATATTGTTGATTTTGACGTTACGTTCAAGTCAATGGACGGCATAATAGCTTCCAACCAAAGCAGCATCAGCGTAGATTGGCAGATGTATATACCGCAAAATGAAAAGGGACGGCAGAATGAAGAAAATTACTCTACAATAAAATACAAGTATTATCAGGAAGACAATGTTGATATGCTCAGCATGAACTCGAAGAAGGAGGTTGAAGAAGCTGATATTACAACCAGGCTAAGCTGGGTGGCTTTTCAGGATCAGTTCTTTTCGTCGGCGCTGATAAACAATAATTTCTTCCTCAACGGTAATGTATCGTCAACGCGAACAGTAGCTTCCCCGAAGTATATAAAATATTATACCTCGGAACTTGGAATACCGTATAATCCGGGAACCGACAACACTGTAAGCCTCAGGCTGTATTATGGGCCCAACTCCATAAACACCCTGAAAGAAGCCGATGTGCAGCTTGACAGGATTGTATTCCTCGGCAGGAATATAATTGGCTGGATAAACAGGTTTGTGATAGTGCCTGTGTTTAACTGGCTTGATGAATCTATTGGTAATTATGGAATTATAATTCTTATACTTACCATTATAATAAAGGTTGTTCTGTTTCCGCTTACATTCAAAAGCTATAAGTCAACCGCCAAAATGCAGGTTTTAAAGCCGCTTGTTGACGAGCTTAATAAAAAGTTTCCGAAAAAGGAAGACGCTCTTAAAAAGCAGCAGGCAACGATGGACCTTTATAAGCGTGCCGGAGTTAACCCCATGGGAGGCTGCCTGCCGATGCTGCTGCAAATGCCTATTCTCTTTGCAATGTTCAGGTTTTTTCCGGTTTCAATTGAACTGCGGCAGGAAGCGTTCCTGTGGGCAACCGACCTTTCTACATACGATTCTGTTTTTACGCTGCCGTTTACCATTCCGATGTATGGCGACCACGTAAGTTTGTTTACCTTGCTGATGACTGCATCAACCATCCTTACAATGAAGATGACAGGTTCGTCGCCCGGCTCCGACCAGCCCGGAATGAAGTTTACGATGTATATGATGCCGGTTATGTTTATGCTGGTGCTGAATAAATTCCCGTCGGGGCTGACATATTATTACTTCCTGGCAAACATACTGACGTATGTACAGAATATTGTTTCAAAAAGGTTCATTAACGCCAGTGCCGTACTGGCTACCCTGGAAGAGAATAAGAAAAAACCTGTTCAGAAGTCGAAATGGCAACAGCGGCTGGAAGCTGCGGCACGCCAAAGAGGCATCAACCCGCCTAAAAGAAAATGAATAACGGCGGGTTAAACGGTTTGCGGTGTTTTTCTATACTTTCCCGTACCAAGCAGGCGTTCCACTGTTGAAACAAGGCTGTCTGTCATAAACGGCTTGGTTAACGTAACGTCGGCACCGAATTTTTTTGCCAGTTCAAGGTATGTATGAGGGCTAACCTTGCCGCCTCCCGACATTGCTATTATTTTCAGTTCGGGCTTCAGCTTTTTAAGCTTCATAATTACTTCGAGCCCGTCTGCTTCGGGCATAATTATATCGGTTATTACGGCGTCGATAACCAGCGGCTTGAAGTTAGCTATTGCCTCCCTGCCGTTTTTAGCCTCCATAACCGCAAACCTGCGGACGACAAGGGCGGCGCCTATCATCTCACGCAGTTCGTTATCGTTGTCAACAATCAGTATTCCCAGCATTGCCGTTATTTAGTTATAAATGCCGCTTCGGGGTTTCCCGAAACAGTGTTTTGTTTCAAAATGCCGCTTCGGGATTTCCCGAAACAGTGTTTTGTTTCAAAATGCCGTTTCGGGATTTCCCGAAACAGTGTTTTGTTTCAAAATGCCACTTCGGGATTTCCCGAAACAGTGTTTTCCTTCAAAATGCCACTTCGGGATTTCCCGAAGCAGTGTTTTCCTTCAAAATGCCACTTCGGGATTTCCCGAAGCAGTGTTTTTCTTCAAAACAGTGTTTCGGGATTTCCCGAAACACTGTTTTGTTTTAAGGTCAGTTAATATCAAGTCCAAATGTTCTTTTCATATCCTGCAGCATGGGGTAGCGGCTTGCGAGGTAGCTGTATTTCTGTTCGTCGGAGTAAAGCATGTTGCCCTGGCCGGCCTGTTCTACCACGGTTTCAATTTCAACATCGTTCAATATAAACTTACGTTCGAGAAATGCCGCCAGCCGCTGCCTGTAGTTGTGTATAAAGGTGTCTTCCTGGTCGGTATTGTCGAGATACAGCCTGACTGTTTTATTGTCGGGCATTTCTATTCTGGTTGTCTTTAACATGCTTACGATGCGTGTTCCTTCGCCGGCCAGCTTACCGGTAAATTCATTCCATGCCGCGTTCAGCCCTGCTTCGGTCAGCTCCGTTTTACCGGTGTCGGGCGTTTTTTCTTCCTGCGTATCGTTTTTCACGCCGGCCCCGGCGTTCACCGGCGCCACTTCGGCGTTGCTGTTCATAAGGTTTTTTATCGAAAATGTTTTGGCCGGCTTTTCAGTCCTTGCAGGCTGCCTGTTTTCGGGGATATTCTCCGCAGGTGCGGCGTTTTCATTTTTAACCGGTTGCGGGCTGGCTGCCGCTTCAGCAGTATTTTCTTCGCCCTGAACGGTTTTTACGTCAGGCTTTTTTTTTTCAGAGCACTCTGCCTGTATCTTGCAAATCTTTATAAGCGCCAGTTCTACGTGGAGCCTTGCATTTTTCGACAGTTTATAGTTAAGGTCGCAGGTGTTGCCTGTTTCAAGAGCGTTTAAAAGGAAAACAACGGGGCATTCGGCGGTTTGGCCGAGATACTGTTTTTTTACTGCCGGCGCCGCTTCAAGGAGCTTTACCGTTGCTGCGTCCTTGCAAACAAGCAGGTTGCGGATGTGGCTGTTAAGCCCCGATATAAAGTTATGGCCGTCGAATCCTTTTTCAAGAATATCATTAAACAGAAGGAGTACCGAAGAAATGTCGCCGTTTATTGCGCCGTTTATTATCCTGAAATAATATTCATAGTCGAGTACGTTAAGGTTTTCAATAACGTTGCGATATGTTATTGTTGTACCGCAAAGGCTTACCAGCTGGTCGAAAATCGAGAGTGCGTCGCGCAGCGCCCCGTCCGATTTTGCGGCAACGGTATGCAGGGCTTCATCGTCGGCGTTTATCGATTCGTTTTGGGCTACAAACTTCAATCTGCTTACTATGTCGTCTGTTTTTATCCGGCTGAAATCGTATATCTGGCAGCGCGAAAGGATTGTAGGTATTATTTTATGCTTTTCGGTTGTAGCCAGAATAAAAACGGCATGTGCCGGCGGTTCTTCGAGGGTTTTAAGAAAAGCGTTGAATGCTGTTGACGAGAGCATGTGAACTTCGTCGATTATATAAACGCTGTATCGCCCTATCTGCGGCGGTATGCGCACCTGTTCGGTGAGGCTGCGTATGTCGTCGGCCTTGTTGTTGGAAGCGGCGTCGAGTTCGTGAATGTTAAACGAGCGGTGGTCGTTGAACGACTTGCACGATTCGCATTCGTTGCATGGCTCGGCGTCTTCCCGCGGGTTAGTGCAGTTAATCGATTTTGCAAATATCCTTGCGCATGTGGTTTTCCCCACTCCCCGCGGGCCGCAGAAAAGGTATGCCTGTGCAAGATGTTTATTCCTGATGGCATTTTTAAGTGTGTTTGTTATAGTTTCCTGCCCCACAACCATGTCGAAACTTGCCGGCCGGTATTTACGCGCTGATACTTTGAAGTCTTCCATATTATTTTGTGCCCTGATATTTACGCGCAAATATAACCTAAAATTTTTTGACTGAGCATTAAAAAACTTATTAGTATGCGGTATTATGCATGTTTAAAAAACACACGGGGCGTTGCACGTAAAAACCGGCTGTTTCACATGCCTGCCCCGGTTTCGTTTAATAGACTTCTTCGGAAAATATGCAGTATGTTATTTCAAACGCAGTATTCAGCATCGTCATTGCGAGAGTTCACCCCAAAGTTTTGGGGCATAATGCGGATATGACATATTTGCTTAAAATCAATAATTTACGCAATTATGTCATTGGTAGGCGGAACGGCGAAGCAATCCATGTCGTGTTCTGAATTGCTTCAGGCTGCACCTTCGCAATGACGAACAATGAGTTCGCAATGACGAACAGGGTATTGAAGTTCTATTTTCCGAAGAAGTCTAATGTTTCCCCGTAAACGTTAATAATAGACGCTGCTACTTTTTCGGGCGAAAACCTGCCGCGGTTTTCAAGGGCTATTGTTTCGTGGCTGTATCCGGTTGCAACAAGCTGCATTATCTGTTTTTTCCACGATTCGGGGTTGTTGACGGCAAGCAGCCCGTTGCCGCTGCGTACAAGCTCTGCAAGGGCGCCGGCGTCGGATACAAGCGCGGGTGTACCCGTCGCAAGGGCTTCGGCGGTTACTATCGAAAAGGTTTCAGCATCGGAGGCGTGAAGAAAAAAATCTGACGACTGAAGCAGGGAGGCAATAACCTGCTTGTCGAGATAGGCGCCGTGCCTTACAACGGCAAGGTTGCCGGGAAGGCTTTGCGAACACAGCACATCGACCTGCGGGCCTTCGCCAACAAGGTTCAGGGTGATGCCAAGCCCCGATTCTGCTGCAAGATGCCGCAGGGCATCGAATATAAGGTCGAGCCTCTTGGGCGGTTTCCACATTGCAATGCAAACAAACGACAGGTTTGCGCCGTCGAACGGTTTTTTGGGCCTGTACCCGAATATGCCTGCATCGACTATGTTGGGAATAAGTATGATATTATTGTGTGGCACATGCTGTTTTATCTGCCTGGCAAGGAAATCGGAAACGCATATAATGGCGCTGTTTGCCATGTATGCTTTAAGCGCCGGTTTTTTATACGGAATGCGCTGCAACAGCTGCCCAACCTTTGTCCAGTGTTCTGATATTACAAGCTTTGCGCCGGTTTTTAACGACAGCAGCCAGGCCACTATGCCGCACGGAAATATTACGTTTGAATGTATAAGCGCCGGCTTTATTTCCGGAAACCGTGTTCTTAAAATGTTTGCGACGATTCTGGCCAGCAGCCACGGGTTAACGAAATAAAACTTCCACAGTGCCGAATAGAGATTGACTGTTATCTGCCGGTTATTGAAAAAAGCCGTTTCGGAAACTTCCTTTTTCAGCAACAGCCCTGAAGAAGGCAGTACATTGACGCGCAGAAAAACAACATTGTCTCTGACCGAGCATACTGCTGCCGCCTGATCCTGAATAAAAATGCCCGACTGCGGGCTCGCTGGCGTCGGATTCCAGAATGAGAGTATTACTGTCTGTTTATTCATACCGGCACTGGTTCGTTAATTATTTTTGTGTAAATCTATATACTTTTTTAATATAAATACATACGCCCTGCATCAAATATTAAAATATAGGTATTCAGTAATAAAACATTCTTGTTTTTGCATTTGAGTTTTTATTGCAGACCGAAGGTGGACATACCGGGTCGAAAAACAGCAGGGTTATCGCCCCAATTCGTACCCCACATAAAGAAAAAGCAAGATAAGCATACCGATTGTTAAATAATTAAAACTGATTGCTATTCCCCATGTAGAATTTTAAATAATATGAAACGTTCAGAATTAAGCCTGGCCGTTTATTTTGTTGATAAGAGCGGCGTAACAGCCGGGTCATACTTGGGGCAGATCGAGATACCCCATGTTTATAATCCTCATTGCTTATACTTCATCATTGATACCGACATCTGATGCAATACTCCGCGACAAAACAAACAAATAGTCGGATAAACGGTTCAGAAATTTCATGACAATAGCCGGTGTTTTTTCCGTTTCATTCAATTTTGCAACAGTTCTTTCCGCACGACGGCAAACACATCTTGCTATATGGCAGTAAGATACTGGCAATGCGCCACCCGGAAGAACAAAATTCTGCAATGGAGTCAGTAGTGTATCCATTTTATCAATTTCATTTTCCAGAACCGTTACACAATCTGGCGCAGGCAGAACGACTGTTGCTTTCGTGTTTTCATAATCCGAAGCCAGTACGGCTGCACACGACATGAGCTGGTTCTGGATATAAATCAGCATGTCTTTTCTATGTGCATTTTCTTTAATATCTCTCAAAAGGCCAATCCATGCCATAAGTTCATCTATTGAGCCGTAAGATTCAACTCGCAGGGAATGTTTGGCTACCCTTCTGCCGCCGGCAAGTGATGTTGTGCCATCGTCGCCTGTAAGTGAATATATTTTCATGTAAGGTCATTAATTGTTATGAAAATGTGGATTCATGACATCCTGGGCTACTTCTCCGTCAAACAAACGTATAATGCGGGCGGCATGCTGGGCAATATCTTCTTCGTGGGTAACAAGTATAACAGTATTGCCGTTTCTGTGGATATCGTTCATAAGCCCCATAATATCAATAGATGTTTTACTGTCGAGGTTGCCGGTAGGTTCATCGGCCAAAATGATGGATGGTTTGTTTACAAGTGCTCTTGCAATTGCAACTCTCTGGCGCTGACCTCCAGAAAGTTCATTGGGCTTATGGTTCATCCTGTCCTGCAATCCAACTTTCTCAAGCGATTCTACGGCCAGCTTTTCCCTTTCGGCTTTTGCAACGCCGGCGTAAATAAGCGGTAATGTAACATTTTCAAGTGCCGTATAACGTGGGAGAAGATTAAAAGTCTGGAATACAAAACCAATCTCTTTATTGCGTATTTCGGCAAGGTTGTCGTCTTCCATCTTGCTTACGTCGGAGCCGTTAAGGATGTATTGCCCACCAGTAGGTGTATCGAGGCATCCAAGCATGTTCATAAGTGTTGATTTCCCCGACCCGGAAGGCCCCATTATTGCTACGTATTCGTTCCTGTTGATACTTAACGAAACTGACCTTAATGCCCTGACTATTACTGAACCAATCTGGTAGGTTTTTACAATATCTGTGATTTCAATTACTTTATCCATAGAGTTTAATTTAAGTTTCCGAATTTAGATTAAATATTTTAATTTAGAATTATTAATCAATAATTTTTAATATCTCACAATAAAATGACTGGTATTAAAGCCTTTTCTGAAAAATACAATACCCATTTTATACAAGTCGATTGTTACCGATACTGCAGGATGTTTTTTTATTTCTTTCCATGCTTCGTTCATTTCGCGCGAAAGGCAAATATCATCAATTATAACCGCCGAATTGCTGTTTGCACTGGCTGCCACAAGCTCAAAGTATTTCAACAGGGGGAGCCGGCGGTGATTGCCGTCAATAAAGACAAGGCCGGGAGAATGTTTTTTCAGTATCAAATCAGGCAAAATATCATCGAACGAACCAACATGTAGCGTGATATTTGATGCACCGGCTTTGCGGAAGTTTTTTCTGGCAATACCGGCAGTTTCGGGACATCCTTCTATTGTATGTACTTCAATGCCCGACGCCGCCATGTACAGTGCGCTTATTCCTGCCGACGTACCGAGTTCGATAATATACGGCCTGCCGAAATCCTGTGCCATTTTTGCCAGTATCAAGCCATACTTTTCAGGTATTGCTGAATGACGAACCATGTCAGACACTTTTCGCGAATAAATATTTTTTCCGGCCTTAACTGCACCTGCACCCAAATCATGAATGTTAACCGTTCTTTTATCTTTTTCCATTTCACGCCTTAACTTCCGAATAAATCTGACCGTTTCGACATCGGTTTTATTCCTGAAAAATCTGGAAATAACTCCAAAAGCGAAAGGACTGTGTATTCCGTGACCATTACAATGGCCTGAAAACATCAGGTACCGTAGATATAAAACTGCTCTGAAAAAATACATTTCAATCAAATTAATCTGTCTGTTCTGTAAATAGCGGCAATATATCGAAAAAATAACAAAGACAACTATTTTGATCGTCATGAGATAGATTTTTGTCATCATATCCGCGGTCTGTCAGTTTAGGATGGAGACAGATCCCCGTATCATAACAAAAATAACAAAAGCCCCCTATCATTAGGCATGAATGACATTGTTACACAAAATCAACGACTTTATGGGTGTTCTCTATCATGATATAGGGAGCGAGTAGCAGGATTTATCGACGGCTTCCGTCGATAAGCTCCAGTCCGTGTCCTGCACTGCTACACAGTTGCTTGTTGAAATTGCGCTTACAGCCAAGATAGTCTCCTGTCGAGTCTATCTGCTTCCAGACAAGCCCCGTTATATTATGGGCTGACTGGTAAAACCCTGAGTATTCTCATGCAAAAATCATAGA
>JAITVX010000199.1 GCA_031285575.1 Bacteroidales bacterium | reverse complement strand
TGAAAGGTGCATGAATTTACCCGGTAAAATGGCATGGAAACCGCACAGAGTAAAAAAAACATTAGACCTCTTCTGGAAATATGCAGATGTTATTTCAAACGCAGTATCCTGCATCGTCATTGCGAAGGCGCAGCCTGAAGCAACCGAGTTTACGAGCTCGGCGAAGCCAATCCAGAAAAGACATACCACTGGATTGCTTCACTCCGTTCGCAATGACGAACAGGGTATTGAAGTTCTATTTTCCGAAGATGTCTATTATATTTGCAAAACCGGAAACCGGCCGGAAACCGGAAGTGTACCGTTCTCTAATAGACCTCTTCGGGAAATATGCAGCGTGCTGTTTCAAAACGCAGTATTCAGCATCAATAATTACAGGGGAGATGCTACACTCCTGGCTGTTTCGCGTTTCGCACTTCGCGCCTCGCGGTTGCAAACACAGGATGACAAACAGGGTGTGGCATCCGATTTTTATACGCCTGTATGGAATTAAAGAATTTCATGTAAATTTGTGCTCAAAAATAAATCAATTCCATTGGAAACAGCGCTCACCGCATTAAGGATAATTTAAAAACAGTCGTGATGGAACAGAATACCGACACAGAAAAACCGGTGCAGAAAATTTACAGGGAAAAGGCCGTTGCTGTTGCAACAGCTCTCGGCGGGCCTTTAGTGGCCGGTTATATACTTGCCGAAAATTTCAGAGCATTCAACGAACCCGGCAGGGTTAAGAGAACATGGTTATGGACTGCTGCGGCAACAGCAGTCATATTCGGGCCGCTGCTCTTTATCTCCGAAAGCGCTTCGGATAAAATTCCCAACTATATTATTCCGGTTATTACTGCCGCCATAGCTACCATGCTTGTAAACCGTTTTCAGAAGGAAAACATTGCTGCTCACACAGCATCGGGAGGGCGGTTTTTTGGTTGGTGGAGAACTGTTGCAGTCAGCCTCGCAGGTTGTGCTGTTACATTTGGTGTATTTCTTGGTATTTCATTTTGCATTGGTAATGCCTCCATGTCAACCAAAACGTATGGCTTTATGAACCACGAAATAGCTTTCGACAAAAACAACATACCGGAAGCCGAGGTTGACATGCTGGCCGACGCCTTAACCGAAACCATGTTTTTTGACGACGCATTAACAAAATATGTGTTTGCAGAGAAGAACGGCAATGCGTATGAGGTGTCAATACCGGTTGTTGAAGGGATTGAAAACGACAGCCGGGCGCTGCAGCCGTTTTTTGAACTGAAATATGATATGCAGGAACTGTTCCCCGGCAATAAAATTGTGTTCAAACTGGTGGTTGACGATTTGGACAATACAGTTAAACGGATAGAATAACAGCCGTGGCCGAACGAAACCCGATACACCATACATGAACGAAGAATATCTTAAAACAGAAAGAAGCCAGCCATGGCGCGAAGAACTGCGCAAGACGGTAAGGAACGCCGACCGAACCGGTCGGGCCCGCGTGGTGATGCCCGAACAGGATGCCGGGCTGCGTGTTGGCAACCAGCAGGAGGTAAACCTTGGCCTCAGCAGCAGGCAGGCCATGGACGAGGCTGCTCGCTGCCTCGACTGTGTCGAACCAACATGCATCGGGGGATGCCCCGTCAGCATAAACATCCCCAAGTTTATCAAGCATATTGAAGCCGGACAATTTCTCGATGCGGCAAAAACACTGAAGGATACAAACGCTCTGCCGGCAGTGTGCGGGCGCGTGTGTCCGCAGGAGGTGCAGTGCGAAGCCAGCTGTTTCTATACTCAAAAGCTGAAAAGGCCTGCCGTGGCCATAGGCAATCTGGAGCGTTTTGCGGCCGACTACGAACGCCAGTCGGGTAAAATATCCGTGCCTGATGTGGCCAGGCCCAACGGCATCAAAGTTGCGGTGGTCGGTTCGGGGCCTGCCGGACTTGCTGCTGCCGGCGATTTGGCCAAATATGGCTATGGCGTTACCGTATTCGAGGCGCTGCACGAGATTGGCGGCGTGCTGAAATACGGCATCCCTGAGTTCCGCCTGCCCAACATTATTGTAGATGTAGAAATTGAGAACCTCCGCAAGATGGGTGTGCAGTTTGAAACCAGTTTTATTGTTGGCAAAACCTGCGGTTTCGATACGCTGCGTGCCGAAGGCTATCGCGCCTTTTTCATCGGTAGCGGCGCCGGCCTGCCCAACTTCATGAACATCCCCGGCGAAAACTGTATCGGTGTCTTTTCATCCAACGAATACCTTACGCGCGTCAATCTGATGGGTGCTGCGCGGCCCGAATGCGATACGCCCGTGCTTCGCGGCCGCAATGTAGCCGTAATTGGCGGCGGCAATACGGCTATGGACAGTGTACGCACGGCCAAACGTCTCGGCGCCGAACGGGCCATGATTATATATCGGCGTTCGACGGACGAAATGCCTGCCCGCGCCGAGGAGATACATCATGCACGGCAGGAAGGCGTAGAGTTCATGTGCCTGCACAACCCTGTGGAGTATCAGGCCAACAGTAAAGGCCGCGTTTGCAGGATGGTGGTACAGAAGATGGCTCTTGGCGAACCCGACGCTTCGGGGCGCCGCCGTCCGGTAGCGGTTGAAGGCTCGGAATTTCCGGTTGACGTGGACGTTGCAGTAGTCAGCATCGGCGTATCGCCCAACCCGCTCATTGCGTCTGCCATGCCGTCGCTCGAAGTAACGCGATGGGGAACACTGGCAGTTGACAGGGAAACCATGCAAACATCCATCCCCGACCTGTTTGCCGGCGGCGATATTGTGCGCGGGGGCGCAACAGGAATCCTTGCCATGGGCGACGGACGGCGGGCAGCTGCAGGAATACACAAATACTTGATGACGGTTTGAACACTACATGCCCGGCCGCATGATCTCATCAATCAGTTTGTAAGATGCCTGAAAATTTCCTCAAGGTTGTTCTGGCGTTTATTAAGCGACAGTACCGTCAGGTTGTTATCGACTGCAAATTTGAAAATCGCCGGGCGGATATCATCAGTGCCTCCGGCTTCAATTTGCCACGCATTGGTTCCTGCCGGCCTTATATCGGTTGCAATCCTTATTTCAGACAGTTTGGATAAGGCAATTTCCCTGTCAAATTCTACTGTTACAACCTGTCTGGCATGTTTTATAAGCGAGTATATTTTACTTTTCTCTTCGTTTGCCATAATAACGCCGCGATCTATTATTATCACCCGCTGGCAAAGAGCTTCCGCCTCCTGCATTATGTGGGTTGAGAGCAACACTGTTTTCTCTTTTCCAACCTCCCTTATAAGATTTCGTATTTCCATAATCTGGTTGGGGTCGAGGCCGGTAGTTGCTTCGTCAAGTATTAAAACGGCGGGGTTATGTATAAGAGCATGGGCCAGCCCCACTCGCTGTTTGTAGCCTTTCGACAGTGAAGCGATTTTTTTCTTTTGCTCGGGGGCAAGGCCTGTGGTTTCAATTATATCGTCTATCAGTTTTTTCCGTGGCTTGCCGCATTTATATATTGAGGCGACAAAGGAGAGATATTCCCTCACATACATTTCAGGATAAAGAGGATTGTTTTCGGGCAGGTATCCTATTTGCCTTTTAAGTTCAATGTTATTTGTTTCAACATCGAGGCCGTTAACCGCTACTCTGCCCGATGTGGCAGGTATAAATCCTGTAATTATTTTCATCAGGGTCGATTTTCCTGCACCGTTTGGCCCGAGAAAACCAACTATTTCCCCGGTTTTTACCTCAAAAGAGATATTGTCAAGTACCTTTTGAGAGCCATACAGTTTTGTAACGCCGTTAACAACAATTGACATGTATCCGCAAGTGAAATATTTTATTATGCCCCCCAGCCTCCACCCATAAACTGTCCGGCGCTTGCAAACGAGGTCATCGGGTTTATGCAGCATACCGGTATCTTTGAACTGTTGGCAATTATATACTGTTCCGAAGCGCCTATTACATAATCTGCAAATGTTATGTTTTTTGTTGTTACAATAAGTATAAGGTCGGCCTCCATGTTTACAGCAAAATCAAGTATTTGCTGTGCAGAACTGCCTTTTGGAATCAGATGCACGTCGTGCTCAATATTGTTTTGAATAAAATATTTAATTCCGTAATTAAGATTTGCTTTTGTCTTTTTTGAAAGAATCGAATCGGTAGTTTCGGTAACAAGCAGATGTATTTTGGAATTGAAATATTTCCCCATAAAAATAGCCATCTTTATTTTCTCCCTGTTTTCGGCTCTGAAATCAATCGGAAAAACAATATTATTATACTGTTCCCTGTCCGTTGGCTGTTCCTGCACTATAATACATGGAGCTTTCGACTTAATAATTACTTTCAGCGCCCAGCTTCCGGTGAGTTTTTGCATGCCTTTGATTCCGTGTGTTCCCATTACAATAAGGCTTGCCTCCTTGTCGTTTGCAAACTCGGAAATGGAACTGAATATACTGCCTCTTACTACCGACAGCATTATGGCAACACCATACTTTTCGCCGTTTTCCCTTGCTATTTTCTGTAACCTTATTCTCGTGCTCTTTTCTTCCGAAAGCTTTATACCTTTGTCAACAATATGCAGCAGGCAAATGTCATTAGCGGTCATACGGCTTATTTTAACTGCATGGGCAAGCGCATATTCGGCAACATGGGTAAAATCCCAAGGCACAACTATTATTTTTTTTTTCTCTTCCATCATCATGATAATTTATAAAAACATCCAAAGATATTTAGTTTTTCACAAATTTCAAATGTAATTGCAGCTTGCCTGCAAACATTACATAAATTACTATAGATATTTACAATTATCCATACGAGGCGTTAGAGGAAGCCTTGTCGAATGCCGTTTATCACAAGGGATACGATTTAGGCAAACCCATAGAGGTACAAATCTTTATGGATAAGATTACAATTTTGAGCTATCCGGTACCTATGCCTCCGGTAAGCATGCAA
>JAITVX010000170.1 GCA_031285575.1 Bacteroidales bacterium | reverse complement strand
GGAACAGGATATTTTCGGGGGTGAAGTAACTTCAGGTATCATGACGAGATACTGATTTCCCCTGCCTTCTCCCTGTCTTTGTTCCTGTTTCTTGCCAGGTGCTGTTTCATCATGGCATCGATGAGTTTTACGGCTGCCACAAGGGTATTAAATTTATTTTTTACCGTTATTTTATAACACTTTTAAAATCATTCTCTCAATTTCATCTGTTGACGATGAATTGAAGACAGGCCTGCTGTTTACCATAACAGTAGGTATTGCATATATGCCGGAATTTATAATCAAACTGATGTTTTGCTCAATATTGCCATTTCATCTTATACTGTAACCGATCGTCCATTCAATAAAATCGGCTATCGACCAGTAATGCGCCCGCATATTAACAGCCATCGATATATTATCTGTAAAATAATATTTTAATCCGGCGCGTTGATAGTTAAAAGGTGTTTTATCGGGATATTTACTTCTGTATAAATAAAAACCCGGCTGCACAACAAGGGAAGCCTTACCCATTACCAGTTCGTATGACGGATAAATACTGACTTCGAAACCATCGGAAAACGGTGCAGGATGCGCTTTCAGTTTTTCATCCTCAACGCTCATGGACGAGTTTACATACCCAAGGTAATCGGCCATCAGTCCTATACCAAACTTCGACTTGTGGCTAACCTGATAATTGTATGAACCTGCAATCCCGTAACACTTATAAAATACCCCTCTGCGTTGCGTAAGCGTATCAACATCGTTGCCAAGATAAAGCATGTTTCGCCATCCCATGAAGGCTGAAATGTATATTTCGTCATTCTTTTGATACTTCGGGATATCCCGATATTTAAACCTTTCTCCTGCTCCGTAGAAATTGTATGAAAGACCGGCTTTTACGTTTAATACATTTATCCCCTTGTTCGGCAGTTTTAACGAGCCATTGGAAAATGGGCAAATCCGGCGCCAAGACTCAACATTAACTTGTCGGCTATCCTCCTTTCAGCTGAAAACGACGGCATGAAAATTATGCTCTCACTCGATCCGAGTGCTATATTATATCTGTCTTCACGGTGCGATCGCCAGTTAAATGCAATGCCAAAACCCATGTCGAAGCTATATGTTGCTAATGGTGTCCGCCTCATCGGAAAGCTCACTACTCCGTAAAAAGCAAACGGATTGCCAAGGTAAGGCGCATTTGGAAAAACGGGCTTATAAAAACCGACGCCATACGACGGATAGTTATACAACTGTTCCCACAATTCGTTACCAGTTGTTTGCACCGATATCCCCGCAACGGCAGCCCTGTATGGCTTTACAGGTTCGTTCAGGCTGTTCTGTCCTTTCATAAAATCATTTGTCCGCATCACGCTGCCATACTGAAATGAACCGAACAGCGAAATGTTTCTTTTAGTTCCTGATGTATCAATCCTTATTTCCATTGCATGCAAACGTGTAAAAGAATTAAGAAGAACTATAGAAACCAGCAGGCTAAAAGAACTTTTTATCTTTAAATCGAAATACATATTCCTGTATATATTTGGTGTGCAAAGATAATAACAACTGCTAATACGTTAAATATGCTGCAAAAATTAGTTTAATTTTTTATCTATTTGATATAATTGATTGAGTAATAGATTTTTAAACATTTTTTTGAATTTCAGAGGTAACGAATTAATAACCATGCGTATTCATGCGTTTTGTGGTACTATACTGTCAAATAGCTCATGCCAGAAGTACGCATTATTTTTGAAACCATACATCTTTTTCCCTTTCTTTATCCGATAAACATCTCTTCTGTGAAATGTATAAATCCGGAATGAACAGCAAAAAAATTACCTGACCTAAATATTTGCATAGTCAGGGCAGTTTTGAGGTGTAATGAGCAACAAAAATATAACGTGTTATCCTGTTTTAAACAACTTGTAGTTCTATTATTCACTCTATCTTTGCGAAGAATAGTTTGGTCCACTTTTAAAAAGCAACTGAGATTAACTGTTCACTATCCGGGCAAGGGTATAAAAAGTAGATTATATAATGGATTGAGAGAACAGCCTTTTATGCGTCTGTGGAAAATTAAGGAATTTCATGTACCTTTGCGGATATAAATTTCGGTTATGACAATTAACGAACAGCAGAATAAAATTATTGACGAATTTGCACTATTCGACGACTGGATGGACAGGTACAACCTGCTTATTGACATGGGCAGGGAAATTCCGGCAATCGACAATAGATACAAGGTCAAAGATTTTCTTATCGAAGGATGCCAGTCGAAAGTATGGCTTCATCCCTGCTTCAACGGGGACATAATAACCTTTACAGCCGACAGTGACGCAATTATAACCAAAGGCATTGTTTCGCTGCTCATAAAGGTTATGTCGGGAAGAACGCCCGAAGAAATCATCTCGGCCGAACTCTATTTTATCGACAGCATAGGGCTGCGGCAAAACCTGTCGCCAACACGCTCAAATGGGCTGCTATCCATGGTACGCCAGATGAAACTCTACGCAATGGCCTACCAGACGCAACAAAAACAGACATGAAATGGAACTGAATGAAAAACTTGAAATCGAAACCGGAATCGGAGAAATACTTCGGACAATTTACGACCCAGAAATACCGGTTAATATTTACGACCTCGGCCTCATTTACGAAGTCAACCTCGACGAAAACCGCATCGCCCACATAACAATGACACTTACCGCCCCCAACTGCCCCATGGCCGAAGCACTTTTTGAAGAAGTGAAATACCGCGTTGGCGGAGCAAAAGGTGTGCTGGACGTTGACCTGAAGCTTACTTTCAACCCACCATGGGACAGAAACATGCTAAGCGACGAGGCAAAACTTGAACTCGGGCTTCTTTAAAATCGTACTTACATGCACGAAACTGCCCTCGTAAACCTTTCTCAACTCGTAAAGGCAAAAGCAAAAGAACTTGGCTTCGACCTGTGCGGCATAGCCAGAGCGCGAAAGCTTCAGAGCGCTGAAGCCGCCCTTACCGAATGGTGTGGCGAAGGAATGCACGATAAAATGAACTATCTGGCACACGACACCGCTAAACGCGCAGACCCTAGCATATTATTTCCCGGAGCAAAAACGGTAATCGTTACAGGCCTCAACTACTTCACACGCAACCGCCAGAAACATGCCAGTGTCCCCATTATATCAATATATGCCCTCGGGAAAAACTATCACGATGTAATAATTCCGAAACTCAATCGTCTGCTTGCCTGCATACAGTCGGCTGTCCCCGGTACAAATGGACGTGCATACTGCGATACCGCGCCGGTAATGGAAAAATCATGGGCTGTTGAAGCAGGGTTGGGATGGCGCGGAAAACACTCCGTAATAATAAATGAAAGTATCGGATCGTTCTTCTTTATAGGTATCCTGCTGCTTGACATTGAGATGGATTACGACGCCCCCTGTCCGGACGAAAAGTGTGGTAGCTGCCGCGCCTGCATTGACAGCTGCCCTGTAGGCGCCATAAACGACAACAGAACCATCGACACCCGCAAATGCATTGCCAGCCTCACCATAGAATCGAAAGAAGCATTGCCCGAACACATGGTACCGCTTATGGGAAGACTCGTATATGGCTGCGACATATGCCAGGAAACCTGCCCCTGGAACAGAAACACAAAAGAGCATAACATTCACGAGCTTATCATATCCAGCGAACTGGCCGGCATGGACATAAACGACTGGCTTGATATTGATGAAATACAGTTCAGGAAAATATTATCCGGTACTCCGGCAGGAAGAGTTCGATATGAAAGATTCAAAAGGAACATAGAAACAGTCTCACGTAATTTTTAACCGTATCCATCGCCAATTAAGCAAACTGTCATGTCGAACGAAGCACAAACCGTGGAATTTGCAAATCAGAATACATATATTTTTTTGCGAAAAAAAAGCAATATGAATTGTCCTAAATACCTATCTGAAAATAGTGTTATCCGTTACTATATATTCATCCTATGATTAAAACCAGATGGCAAATAGTCGGATGAACACCTAATTGCGATACTAACAATGGATACGTGATGAACTTTTTTCATGTGTTTGCCATGAATTAAAGTTTAAAATAATTTTGCAGAAAAGAAAAATAGATTACTTTTGCACTCTCGAACGTTTATTGACAGTAATTGTTCATATTTAAATATTTTAAGTTAAAAAAAAGGTGCGGTAGTTCAGTTGGTTAGAATATCGGCCTGTCACGCCGAGGGTCGCGGGTTCGAGTCCCGTCCGCACCGCAAAAAGGGGAAAAGGTAAAAAGGAAGTGATAAATTCCTGATTATCAGCGTTCAGTAAAAATGCACACTAAACTGTACCCCCAAGCATAAAATGCGAGGGTAACTTACTGAAAGACAAACGATAATACAGAAAGGTTCATTTTCCGTCCATACCGCAGAGCGTCAAAGACAAGAGATGCCAAAAGTAAGCCAAACCCTTCATATTCGCTGAATATGAAGGGTTTTTCTTTGTCACCTGTCCGTAAAGGAAGCCAGAGAAAAGGGGGGCTACCAAAACCTTTGTCAGTAATAAGCACAAACAGTTCACGCCCTATGAGCATGAACCTTCGCATGTTTATTCTCACTGACTTGAAATGGCAGGTTTTGAATGTATATTATAAATCAATTAGTTATAAGTTTTTCATGCAATACTCTTGCAATTATAAGGTAAGAGTTTTAGACGATTGGGAAACCGTTTAAAGCACAAAAATACAAAAAATAAACGAGTGGTAAATTTATTTTACTGCTCGTTTATTTTAAAGGTAAGAAAAAGTAATTACTAAATCGTTATGGAAAGTGGACAGATCTTGATTAACTGTTTTGCCGACAATGTCAAAGATTTCCTTTTTGGTAACTGCTGGTCAACGCCGTCCTGTGTTTCGGGGACAGCCAAGACTAATTGAAACCCCAGATTTTCGCAGTAAAACTGCACGGTTTGCCGCACGTTGGCAACTGCCAGATTAGGCGTTAATGT
>JAITVX010000120.1 GCA_031285575.1 Bacteroidales bacterium | reverse complement strand
AAACCCTGCACTTTAGTGCAGCTACTTTAGTTTCTATAAAACTCTACCGACATTGCGAGGGCGTAGCCCGAAGCAACCGAGTTTACGAGCTCGGCGAAGCCAATCCAGCTTGTTTTTCTGGATTGCCGCGTCGCCTGCGGCTCCTCGCAATGACGTGGGCTGGCGAATTTCATTCGCTATCCAAACCTATGCACTTTAGTGCATTAGTAATTTAGTTACACCTGAAGGAAATGAAATGGTATAATTTCAGTATGTTTACGGCCGTTTTAATAAAATAAAAACAGCCGACGGATGATGTTACTTGAAGCAAAAAACGTATCGAAGCAGTATGGCGGGCAAACGGTTCTCGACAGTGTGAGCATGGCCGTTGCGCAACAGAGTATTTACGGACTGCTGGGGCCCAACGGCGCGGGTAAAACCACGCTCATAAGGATTATTAACCAGATTACGGGGCCCGACAGCGGCGAACTGCTGCTCGACGGCAAAAAACTTGCGCCCGAAGATGTAGTTAATATAGGATACCTGCCCGAAGAGCGCGGGCTGTATAAAAAGATGAAGGTTGGCGAGCAGGCGCTATACTTTGCGCAGCTGAAAGGGCTTACGTGCTCCGAGGCAGTTAAAAGGCTGAGATACTGGTTTGGCAAACTCGACATTGCCGGCTGGTGGGACAAAAAGGTTGAAGAACTGTCGAAGGGAATGGCGCAGAAGGTACAGTTTATCATAACCGTGCTGCACGAACCCAGGCTGCTGATATTCGACGAACCTTTTTCGGGTTTCGACCCTGTAAACGCAGATATTATACGGAACGAAATACTGCTGCTTCGCGAAAAAGGCGCCACGATAATCTTTTCAACCCACAACATGGAGTCGGTTGAGGCGCTTTGCGATAACATAACGCTTATCGACAGGTCGAAGGCAATACTCCAGGGCAGTGTAGGCGATATAAGGAACAAGTGGGCTGCCGACGAATACGACGTTGTTATCGACGGCGATGCAAACCCCGAAAACAGCTCTCTTTACAGCACGGCAGGCAAAAGTTTTGAAGGCGGCCAAAGCCACATAAGAATCAGAGCCACCGGCGGCGCAGGCACAAACGACATGCTTTACGACCTGATGAAGCATGGCAGCATAGTGTCGTTCCGCAAGGCGCTGCCGTCGATGAACGAAATTTTCCTGCGGGTAGTACAGTCGCGCAGTTAGATTCATAAAACTGTTATTAACATAAGTAAAAAGATGAATAAAATATCGGTCATAATAAAGCGCGAATACATTACGCGGGTAAGAAAAAAATCGTTCATAGTAATGACACTCGTTGCCCCGCTGCTTATGGCGGCGCTCATTTTACTGCCAACGGTGCTGATGACCGGCGGCAGCAGCGACATTAAACGCATTGCCGTTGTTGAACAGCAAACAGACCTCTTCAGGGGCAAAATAAGGAATACCGAAGGCGTTGAATTTGTTTATATCGACAATGCAAGCCTCGAAAGCCTTAAAGACTCTATTGCCAAAAAGAAACTCTACGGCGCCCTGTTCATTTTTCCCGAAATAATTACAACGCCCAACGCCATACATCTTGTTTCGGAAAAACAGCCGCCCATATCGCTCATAAGCCATATAGAACAGTCGCTTGAAAAGGAAATTGAAACGCAGAAACTGCAGGCCTACAACATAAGCAACCTCGACAACATACTGAAAGACACGCGCACCGAAGTTTCGCTGCAAACAATGAAAATAGACGAAACAGGCGCCGTAAAAGACAGCAGCACCGAGGTAGCAATGATTCTGGCATACATATCGGGTCTGCTTATGTACATGCTCGTGTTCCTGTTCGGCTCGCAGGTAATGCGGGGCGTTATTGAAGAAAAGACAAGCCGCGTGGTTGAAGTAATAATATCGTCCGTAAAACCCATTGAGCTGATGCTCGGTAAAATAACAGGCATAGCCCTTGTAGGGCTAACGCAGTTTCTGATATGGGTTGTGCTTACGGCAACCGTTGCAAACCTCGCAAGCGCTTCATTCGCCAGGCAGCAGGGCATCGAATCCGTGCAGGCAATGCCACAGAACATAATGGCCGGCAGCAGCATGCCGGCGGCAAACAGCGCAACCATTGATGCCGCCGCACAGAACGCATTTTCTGAAATACTCGGCAGCGCCATGAACCAGCCCTGGGCGCTCATCGTCTTTGCATTCATATTCTATTTCATTGGCGGCTACCTGCTCTATGCATCCGTTTTTGCCGCCATAGGCTCGGCGGTTGACAACGAAACCGAAACACAGCAGTTCATGCTGCCGGTCAGCATACCGGTTATCGTAGCTCTTATGGTTGCCATCGGCACAATGCAGAACCCCGAAAGCCCGCTTGCATTCTGGTGCTCGATGATACCGCTAACGTCGCCGGTGGTTATGATGGCGCGCATACCGTTCGGAGTGCCGGGCTGGCAGATAGCCGTTTCGATGGCCATACTGGCCCTCACATTTGCCGCCTTCGTATGGATGGCCGCAAAGATATACCGCACCGGAATACTTATGTATGGCAAAAAAACATCGTGGAAAGAAATGTGGAAATGGCTGCGCTACAGCGGCTGAATACTAACCGTATAAAACAATAAAAACATGTCGAAAATACTTGTAATAGACGACGAAAGGTCAATCAGAAACACGCTTAAAGAAGTGCTCGAATACGAGAAATATGCAGTTGACACGGCCGAAGACGGGCCAACGGGGCTCGAGATGTTTGCATCGAACAGCTACGACGTTATACTGTGCGACATCAAGATGGCAAAAATGGACGGCATGGAGGTGCTCGGCAAAATATGCGAAACCACCACCGACATACCTGTAATAATGATATCTGGCCACGGCAACATCGACACCGCCGTTGACGCCATCAAGAAAGGAGCCTACGATTTTCTCGAAAAGCCGCTCGACCTCAACCGGCTGCTAATTACCATAAGGAATGCAATGGACAAGTCTGACCTCATTACCCAGACACATGTTCTGAGAAGCAAGGTAGGCCGCATGTATGAAATAATAGGCCAGTCGGCAGCAATCAACGACGTGCTTAACATGATCGACCGCGTTGCCCCCACCGAAGCGCGTGTTCTTGTTACCGGCGCCAACGGCACAGGCAAGGAGCTCGTAGCGCACCAGATACACGAAAAAAGCCACCGCGCCAAAGGGCCGTTTGTAGAAGTAAACTGCGCCGCAATACCGTCGGAGCTTATTGAGAGCGAACTTTTCGGCCACGAAAAAGGCGCCTTTACATCGGCCATAAAACAGCGTGCCGGAAAGTTTGAACAGGCCGACGGCGGCACCCTTTTCCTCGACGAGATAGGCGACATGAGCCTGTCGGCACAGGCAAAAGTGCTGCGGGCGCTGCAGGAAAACAAAATAACACGTGTAGGTTCCGACAAGGACATAAACGTCAACGTAAGGGTAATTGCCGCCACAAACAAAAACATCCGCCGCGAGATAGAAAACAACAGCTTCCGCGAAGACCTTTACCACAGGCTGAGCGTAATACTTATCCACATCCCCACGCTCAACGAAAGAACGGAAGACATACCGCTGCTGGCCGATCACTTCAACACGCTGATTTGCGACAGCTACGGAATGAGCAAGAAAAACATCCGGAAAGAAGCGATAGATGAACTTCAGAAGATAAAATGGACGGGCAACATCCGCGAGTTCAGGAACGTGCTCGAACGGCTGATAATTCTCTGTTCAAACGATATTACGGCAAACGATGTTATGGCCTACGCCAAACCGGTGTCGGGAGAAGATGACTGAACAGCCCGGGGCAAACGCAGTAAACAATATTAAATCGTCTGCCGTATATTCTGCCGTAGAGCCGCAATGCATTGCGGCTCTACAAAATACGTCATCACCGGCACGCCAGCAATCAATTAATTACAATACATTACCGAACTGCCTGTGCACGCTTGCGGGAAGCCCCGCAACCCCCGCCACAGGCCAACAGCCGCTGTGTTCTGACC
>JAITVX010000088.1 GCA_031285575.1 Bacteroidales bacterium | reverse complement strand
GCCAGCGCCCTTGCTATTTCCGTCCGGCGCCTTTCGCCGCCTGAAAGTTGTATCCCCATGCTCTTTCTTATTTTATGAAGTCCGAACTCGCTCAGCAGTGTTTCGAGCCGCTCTTCCTGTTCCGCTTTCGGAAATTTCGACATCTCGAGCACGGCCCTTATGTTGTCTTCCACCGACATGTTCCTGAACACCGATGCTTCCTGGGCAAGATACCCTATGCCCCGCCGTGCGCGCTTATACACCGGAAGCGTTGTTATGTCTTCCGTGTCGAGATAAATATGGCCTTCGCCGGGTTTTATGAGGCCTACTATCATGTAAAACGTGGTTGTTTTGCCTGCTCCGTTGGGGCCAAGCAGCCCGACAATCTCGCCTTGGTTAACTTCAACCGATGCGTGGTTGACAACCGTGCGGCTGCGGTATTTTTTTACCAGATTATCGGTGTGCAGTTTCATGCATCAGAAGAATTATCCGTACCGTCGTCGTTCATGAAAGCAGCGCTTTCTGCGTCTTTCTGCTTCATTACCCTTGCTGAAATAAAGATGCTTATTTCATACAGCAGCAGAAGGGGAATTGCCACAAGCGTTTGTGAAAAAACGTCGGGAGGAGTTATTATGGCCGACAGTATAAATATAACCACAATAGAGTGCCTCCTGAATTTTCTCATGAACTCCGGTGTTATGATTCCTATTTTTGTAAGGAAGAATGCAACGATGGGAAGCTCGAAAACGACCCCTGTTGCAAGGCATATCGAGGTGATGGTGCCTATAAACGACCTTATGTTTATCTGGTTAACGACATCTGAGCTCACTGCGTATGAACTGAGGAAATGTATTGAAAGCGGGGCAAGGGCAAAGTAACCGAACAGTACACCTATGAAAAACAGCATCGATGATACAAGTACGGCTCCTTTCGAGTGTTTTATTTCGTTCGGCTTGAGGGCTGGCTTGAAAAACTTCCAGAATTCCCACAGCACCACCGGAAACGCAAGAATAAGCCCCGAAACAAGCGAAACTACAATATGCGTAGTAAGCTGCCCCGACATGTTTATGTTTATAAGCGTCCACTCCTGCCGGTTTATGCACAGAGAGTCGATTTTCATGTATTCGCCAAGCATGCAGAGCAGTCTCGATGTTATAAATTCGGGATTTCTCGGCGCAAGTATTATCTTGTCGAAAATAACATCTTTAAACACAAACGCTGCAATCATCAAAACAACAATTGCAATTACAGAACGGATTATGTGCCATCTCAGTTCCTCGAGATGCTCAAGGAACGACATCTCTTTGTCGCTTTTCTTAACTTTATTAAGGAGTATGGGCATACGGTACAAAAATTTAAAAAAACAAGGCCGTAAAGATGATAAATCTTATTGTGTAAAACAATATAATTTTAGCGAGTTGTGCGTTTAGCCGGAAAAATTAACGAACGAAAGCCCTGCTGCCCGAAAGACTTGTTACCTTTCTCGAAAACAGGATCCGCAAGCCCACTGCCAGCACGACAAAATGTCATAATTTTCCGACTAAAACCGACAGCGTTCTCACTAAAAGCGGGAATATTGTCACTATAACCGGGAACATTGCCGGTAAAAGAAAGAACGTTTCCGGTAAAAGTGAGGACATCCTCATTAAAAGCAGAGATGGGGCATATATCATCCGATACAATCATAAAAAACACGCAAAATGTTTTTCAGGCACTTGTACTGATTGTAAGTAACTGAATAGTTATATCATTTTTTTGCTACCTTGCAAACGTTATTTTTTAAATAGGTTTAAAACTTACATACACTGGTAAACCGTTTAAATACGGACTCTCGGAAAATTAGTATAAATCAATAAATTAAACAGTAAGATGAAAAAGCAAATTTATAGGTATATAGCAGTAGTTGCTATCTTGGTATCGGCTGTATTTGCATCGTGCAAAGACAATGACGAAACGCAAGACCCTGTAATACTTTTGGAAGAAATGCATCACATAAGGCACCATAACGATACCAAAGATGTATTTGAATATGATAAACGAAACCGTATTACTAAATGTTTAACATACTACATTGGTACAACAGAAGTATATTATACGAATACGATTACTTATAAGGCTAATGGGAATTTAGAATTACTGATTGAAAGTGGGGAGACTTACATTACTACGTTTGCTAAAAAAGGAAACAAAATCTCTTATACTGATGAAATAAATAATACATCTGGCGAAATGGAAGTGGATAGTCAAGGTTTCCCCGTAAAAGGGACATGGGAAAGGAAAGGCGATAATTTGGGGAGAGGAACTTCTACTTTTACATGGGAAAACGGAAATCTTACACAAGAAAAACGGGAATATTGCGTAGAAAACGACGGAAAAGAATATAGTTATATCGAAACAAGTACCTACACATACGATAATAAGAAATCTCCCTTTTATAACTGCGCAACCCCAAAATGGTTTTTGATGTATTGGCTCGGAGTCGCCTATTGTGGTGAGAATAATTTAGAAACAGCAATATATTCACGGCTCCCTGCACATACGTTAACAGCCAAAAATACATATAACGACGACGGATTTCTTATTTCACGAACGGGAGACTTTTCCATCCTTAGTGAATCGTATATCTATATGAAGAGATAGCGATTTTAACAGTATTGCCAGCGGTGTTGTATGCGTTGAGGTGCTTAAATATGTACACGTAAAAGTATAGTTTTACATTATGCTGTTTCATGCGTATCTTTTTATTTTCCAGAGTGAATTTAAACAGGGTTTCCAAACATTTAATCATTTTTCTAACTTGCGGCCTGTTTTTAAAGTGCATCAGGGATGGAGCTACACGAATCAGAATTACGAGAACTGGCAAACAGCATCGACGGCGAATTGAAATACGACCCGGTAACGGTTGCAATATATTCAACCGATGCGTCGGCATACAGGGAAGCGCCAATGGCGGTAACATTTCCGAGAAACGAAAACGACATACAGGCAATACTTCGCTTTGCAGGCAAAAAGGAGATTGGCGTTACAGTAAGGGCGGCCGGAACGTCGCTTGCAGGGCAGGTGGTTGGCAGCGGAATAATTGTTGATATTTCAAAACACCTGAACAGAATACTCGAAATAAACCCGGAAGAAAAATGGGCAAGGGTTGAGCCGGGTGTTGTGCTCGACGAACTGAACATGAGCGCCAGGGAATATGGACTGTTCTTCGGCCCCGAAACATCAACCTCCAGCAGGTGCAACATTGGCGGAATGGTAGGCAACAACGCATGCGGTTCGCATTCGCTTGTTTACGGCTCAACGCGCGACCACATGCTTGAGCTCCGGGCGCTCCTTTCCGACGGCACTGCTGCCATATTCAAAGACATCGACAGACGCGAATTTGAAGAAAAATGCACGCTCAACAGTCTCGAAGGCGCAGTTTACAGGAATATTGCAGCCATACTGTCCGACCCGGCAAACCGCAACACAGTAAAAAAGGAATACCCCGACCCGGCAATAAAAAGACGCAATACGGGATATGCCCTGGATCTTCTGCTCGACTCGGAAGTTTTCGACAGTTCTTCCAACAAGAAATTCAATTTCTGCAAGCTGATAGCAGGCTCCGAAGGCACGCTTGCCGTGGTAACGGAAATAAAACTGAACCTCTGTCCGCTGCCGCCGCCGGCGCGGGCGCTGGTTTGTGTTCACCTGAAAGAGCGAAACGACGCTTTCAGGGCAAATCTTGTGGCACTGAAGTTCAGTCCAACGGCTGTTGAGATGATGGACAACAGGATTCTTGAGCTGACCGGAGACAGCCTGAGCCAGCGCAACAACCGCTTTTTCATTGAGGGTTCTCCCGGAGCGCTGCTGATAGTTGAATTTGCCCGCAACACCGACGAAGAGATAGACAGCGTAACATCGTCGCTTATAGCCGCCATGAAGGAAGCATCGTTCGGTTACGCCTGGCCTGTAATCAGGGGCGGCGACATCTCAAAGGTATGGGAACTGCGGAAAGCCGGTCTTGGCGTACTGTCGAACATGAAGGGCGACAGCAAGCCCGTTTCGCTTATTGAAGATACGGCCGTTAATGTTGAGCAGCTTCCCGTTTACATGGACGACATTGAAAAAATGCTTGCCTCGCACAGCCGCGAAGCCGTGTTCCATGCCCACATAGGCTCGGGCGAGCTGCATCTGCGTCCCATTCTCAACCTTAAAGACAGCAGCGATGTTGAACTTTTCAGAATAATAGGCTTTGAAACGGCGCAGATTGTAAAAAAACACAGAGGCTCGCTGAGCGGCGAACATGGAGACGGCCGTCTGAGGGGCGAGTTCATACCTCTGATGATTGGAGAACACAATTATGGTCTGCTGAAGGAAATAAAAAAATGCTGGGACCCGGAATGTATCCTCAACCCCGGCAAAATTGTCGATACGCCGCCAATGAACACATGCCTGCGCTACAAACCGGGCAGGCAGCCGGAACAGCCCGATACAATATACGACTTTTCATCGAGCGGCGGCATACTGCGGGCTGCAGAACGGTGCAACGGCTCGGCCGACTGCCGCAAATCGGTAAAGACAGGCGGAGTAATGTGCCCCGTGTTCATGGCCACAGGCGACGAAGACAAAAGTCCTCGGGCAAGAGCCAACATAGTGCGCGAATACTTTGGCATGGCAGGAAACGACCCGTGGAACCACAAAGAGATATACCGGATACTCGACCTGTGCACCGGCTGCAAGGGGTGCAAGTCTGAATGCCCTTCGGGAGTCGATATTGCAAAAATAAAATCGGAATTTCTTCAGCACTGGTACGACAGGCACGGCATTCCGCTCCGCACACTGCTCATAGCGCACATATCGACGATAAACAGAGCCGGCTCGCTGTTTCCGCAGCTGTTCAACTTCTTCCTCAAAAACAAAACAGTGTCGGGAGTCTTCAAATGTATTGCCGGCTTTGCACAAAACCGCTCGATACCGTTGCTGCACACAACTACGCTGCGGAAATGGATAAAAAACAATCTCGATAGCCTTAATCCACCGATTCCGGTGAAAACAGTATGCCTGTTTGTTGATGAATTTACCGACTGTAACGATACCGGTGCCGGCATTGCTGCAATAAAACTTCTCACGGCATTAAATTACAGGGTCGTAACCGTAAACCATTCCGTAAGCGCACGTACATTCATCTCTAAGGGCATGGTGAGGAAAGCGTCGAAGATAATATGCCGCAACATTGCTGTGCTGAAAGGCATAATTACCGACAGTGTTCCGCTAATAGGCATGGAACCATCGGCAATACTCGGCTTCAGGGATGAATATCCCGAACTTGCCGGCTCGGGCCTGCAGGAAGATGCGGCGCGAATTGCAAAAAACGCTTTCATGATAGATGAGTTTCTGGCACGCGAGTTTGAAGCCGGAAACATCGACCGCAGCATGTTCACGCTCGAGAAACGTGAAATACTGTTTCATGGCCACTGCCAGCAGAAGGCTATTGGCTCGACACGGGCAACAAAAACGGCGCTGTCGATACCGGTAAACTACCGTGTAACGGAAATTGCGTCGGGATGCTGCGGAATGGCCGGCTCGTTCGGATACGAAAAGGAGCACTACGCGCTTTCAAACACGATAGGCGAACTTGTGCTGTTTCCGGAAATAAGAAAATCGCCCTGCACAACCATAATTTCGGCTCCCGGAACAAGCTGCCGTCATCACATCAAAGACGGAACCGGCCGGCAAGCGCTTCATCCGGCAGTTGTGCTGTACGAGGCGCTGGTGAAGTGAAAACACTGTATATGGCTTGCTTCGCCCTGAGGGAAATGACGGAAAAAAGACGGATGTTTGTTTAATCTGAATTTGTAACAAAACTCATGGGGCAACATATAGTATGCATAAACAAGCCATACTCTTTACGGCACCACCCGGAAAATAATCTTTTCAGGATGTGTTGCCGTTCAGAAAATCATAGTTATCTTCACTGAAAATATTTATGAAGATTATAGCCGACGATAAAATACCTTTTCTTCGCGGGGTTATTGAGCCTTTTGCGGAGGTTTGCTATGTTCCCGGACACATGATTACACGGGAAACAGCAGCCGGCGCCGATGCTCTGCTCATACGCACACGCACCAGGTGCAACGAGGCGCTGCTGAAAGGTTCGGCTGTAAGGTTTATCGGGTCGGCAACAATAGGGTTCGACCATATAGATACACTTTACTGCGAGCAGAACGGTATTGCATGGACAAATGCACCTGGATGTAATTCATCGTCAGTTTGTCAGTATGTTGTGTCGGCGCTGATGAGGCTTTCTGCAGAAAAAAAAATTACACTGGAAGGTAAAACAATAGGTATTATAGGTGCCGGAAACGTTGGTTTGAAGGTAGAGAAAGCTGCAAGAGCATTGGGCATGAATGTTATAATTAACGATCCTCCGAAGGCTGAGCTCAAGGCTGCCATGTGCTTCGAGCCGCTTGAGGCTGTTCTTGAACAGGCTGATATAATTACGGTGCATGTTCCGCTCGTGATGTCGGGAGCTAATGCCACATTTCACCTGTTCGACGACGGAACATTCGGGAAAGTCGGGAAGAAAAAGGCATGGCTTATAAACACATCGCGTGGTGAGGTTGTGTGCTCCAATGCGCTGAAAAAGGCGCTTGAACGTGGCATTATTGCCGGCGCAATTCTCGACGTATGGGAAAATGAGCCATACGTTGACGCCTGGCTTCTGCAAAACGCCTTTATTGCCACTCCGCACATAGCTGGCTACTCGGCCGATGGTAAGGCAAACGGTACACTGATGGTTGTGAATGCGTTGCAGCGATTTTTCAACATCGAGCCATCGGAACTGAAGCAGGATGTTCCGCCTCCCGGCCATCCGGTGATAGAGATTGAAACGGCAGGTTGCGCTGCCGCCGAAACAGTACGCGAGGCCGTATTTCATTCATACGATGTTGCCACCGACAGCGTGCGGCTGAAACGTTCGCCAGCAACGTTTGAAACACAACGCGACGCCTGTGCCGGCCGCAGAGAGTTTACAGCATACACAGCAGTGCTGCGCAGACATAATGCAGCGGCTGAAAAAGCGCTCTTCGGGCTGGGGTTTAACGTGCAGGTGCCGGTCGTTTGACGGTTTGTTTATTCACGTTCGTCTTTTATAACTTCGCCGTTGACGGATACCGTGATTTTTCTTATCGGTATTTTCCTCTGCGACCACAGTACCGCCTGCTTTACTATATGTATCAACCCTGCGCAGCACGGAACATCCATCATCATTACAGTTATGGAATTTACATTCGACTTTTCAAGCATCAGCGAAAGCTTTTCAATGTATTCGTCCTGCGAATTGTCGAACTTGGGGCAGGCAATGGCAAGCGATTTCCCTTTAAGATACCTGGAATGAAAGTCGCCCATCGCAAACGCCACACAGTCGGCTGCAAACAGCATCCCGAAATTTCTGAAACTGGCAGCGCTGGGGTTAATAAGGTTCATGTGTATTGGCCAGTTTTTCAGCCACGACTGCGCGGCTGGTGTTTCGCCGACGCTGTCAGAACCTGGCTTTTCAATGGCAACATCGGCCGAACCGCACTGTTCTCCGCTGCTGACAGGCGAAGTGTGCATCGAAGATCCCATTATTTCATAAAAAGCCTCGTAGCTGTTCACTTCAGCTATTACTGCAGCTGCGTCGAACTTAACCTTGCCGCCGTTGCGCTTCAGCCATTCGAAGCCTTCCTGCAGGTATATTGTTTCGCCGTGCTCCTTGAGGTGTTTAAGGTGCGCAAGCACCGTATTTTTACCCTGACGGCTCAGTTTCGCTATCGTTGCCGATTCGTCATACGGTTCGGCCTCAACCTGTACAACAGTCATTGCCCCGTGCGGGCACTTGTTTACGCAGCCTCCAAGCCCGTCGCACATCAATTCGCTTATCATCCTCACCTTGCCGTCTATTATCATTAAAGCTCCTTCGGGGCATACAGGTATGCAGAAGCCGCAGCCTGTGCAAAGCGCTTCGTCTATCTTTAAAATATCGCGTACCATAATACAAGTGTTTAAAAGTTTTGTGCAATAAAGGCATTTTTATTCAGAATAACAAATTTATGGCGCCATTGTACAGGGCAAACGCATAAAACTGGCTTTTACAGCTTTTTTGCATCAATTGATGCAACCTTCGCGAAGCGCTTCAGCATACTTGCACCGGTCGATGCAACCTTCACGAAGTGGTTCAGGAGACTTGCATCGGCCGATGCAACCTTCACGAAGTGGTTCAAGAGACTTGCATCGGTTGATGCAACCTTCACAAAGTGGTTCAGGAGACTTGCATTAATCGATGCAACCTTCGCGAAGCACTTCAGCATACTTGCATCAGTCGATGCAACCACCATGCAGCGCTGCAACATGATTTCTGCATATATTAGAAACTGTTTTCAAGGTATTTTTAATAGTTTCTATATATGTAGAAACCTCTTTCAAGAAACTGTTTAAACGAAATAAAATAATCCATGTTTTATAACGAGCCATAAAATGAGTTTCGGTTCGCTCTACGCGCTGATTACGAAGTTGCGAAAAACGGAAAATGGGGCTTTCCATCTGACATTTTGGCGCAAAAGTTAAACGTTACGGATAATTATTTAAAAAATTTAGATGCGTTTAGCACCTCAGTTTAATATTTCGCCTATATTTGCGCCATAATACAGATGGGGTGCCTTAATATTACGGGCTGAGATTATACCCTTATACCTGATCCGGGTAATACCGGCGTAGGGAAGAGTGAAAAATCATGCTATTCAGTTAAAAACAGCAACCTCATTTGCACAATGTTTAATTTTTAAAACTTAAATTTTATGCAGATGGAAAAAAAGAGAATTATCTGGCTTGTACTGATGTTTTTTTATGGTGTAATAAACGCCAGTGCATTTCAAGACAGGCCTTTTGTACGCGGAAAAGTAACCGACAGCGAAGGAAACCCTTTGCCCGGAGCAACGGTTGCAGTTGAAAATACCTTTATCGGAACTTCAACAGGCGTTGACGGCAGCTATGCAGTTTATGGGCTTGCAAAGGGAGCGTCGTACACTGTAACATACTCGTTTATCGGCTACGAGACTGTCAGCGAAACGGTAGAATGGCAGGAAGACGCAGTGAAAAATGTAACCCTGCCTGTAAGGAGGTATTTAACCGACGAAGTTACGGTAGTGGCTACCCGGGCCGGCGGCCTTGCCCCGCTTGCATATACCGCCGTTAAGGCCGAGGAACTTCGCAAAATGAATACCGCATTCGATCTGCCTTACCTGTTAAGCCTTACACCTTCTTTTGTCGAGACTTCAGAATCGGGCAACGGCATTGGATATACAGGGTTGAGGATACGCGGAACCGATGGCAACCGAATTAATGTTACAATCGACGGAATTCCGCTCAACGACGCCGAATCGCAGCAGGTTTTCTGGATCGACCTGCCCGATATTGCGTCGTCTGTTGACAATATACAGGTTCAGCGCGGCGTAGGAACATCGTCGAACGGAGCGGGAGCCTTTGGCGCCACAATAAGCATGCAGACAGCCAACACAGGCGACAAACCGTTTGCCGAAATAAGTTCTTCGGCAGGCTCGTTCAATACTTTCAAAAACGTTGTTTCGGCAGGAACAGGCCTTATAAACAACAGGCTTGCCTTCCAGATGAGGTATTCGGATATATCGAGCGACGGATATGTTATGCGCACGGGCTCCAAACACAAATCGTGGTTCATGAGCGGAACATACAAAACAGCAAAATCGTTGCTGAAGGCAAATATTATTATGGGAGAACAGCATACTGGAATAGGCTGGTGGGGCTTGCCCAAAGACTCGCTTAATGCCGACAGGCGGTACAACCCTGCCGGTGAATACACTGACGAAGCAGGTGCTAAGCAATATTACAACAACGAAAGCGATAACTATATTCAGAATCATTATCACCTTATATACAGCAGAAAACTTTCGAATGCAATGACATTAAACACAGCCCTGCATTATACCGACGGCTCCGGATATTATGAGGAGTACGGTGAAGACCAGTCTTATTCCGACTATGGGCTGTTGCCGGTACTGCCAACGCTTACAGAAACCGATCTTGTGAAAAGGAAATGGATGGATAATGATTTTTACGGCATGGTGTTTTCGCTGCGCTATCACAGGAATAATCTTGAAGCTATTATTGGCGGAGGAACCAATCAGTATCTTGGCGACCATTTCGGAAGAATAATATGGATGAAGGAAGCAGGACTAACCCCCAAGGACTATCAGTGGTATTTCAACGATTCGCGCAAAGGCGAAGCAAGCCTGTATGGCAAGGTAAACCTGTCGCTTACCGGTGCAACAAGCGTATTCGGCGACCTTCAGTATCGCACCATAAGTTACAGGATGAGGGGCTTCGACGATGATTTCAAAGACATAGGGCAACAGCATGGATACAGTTTCCTTAATCCCAAAGCCGGTATTTTTCATTCAGTTTCGGCGAATCAGGATCTGTGGCTGTCATTGTCTGTTGCTAATCGCGAACCGACGCGAACCGACTTTAAGGAAGCGGCGGGCGATGCCACTGCCACACCAAAGCCGGAAACACTGTATGACGCCGAACTTGGATATAACCTGAGGAATGAAAACAGCCTGGCATCGGTAAACCTGTATGGCATGTATTACAGCAACCAGCTTGTTCCGACAGGCGAACTTAGCGACGTGGGGTATTCAATTAAAACAAATGTGGACAGAAGTTACAGGATTGGCATGGAAATATCGGCAGGAGTAAAACCGTTCAGGTTTATGGACTGGAATATGAACCTGACACTAAGCCGCAACAAAATACTCGACTATGTGGAATACTACACCGACAGCAACACATCCGACTGGTCTTCGGAATATAAAAACAAAAAGCTCGGAACGGTTGATATTGCCTATTCCCCATCCGTTATTATTAATAACACGCTCTCTTTTCACATGGCAAAGAACCTTGAATTAAGTTTTATCAGTAAATTTGTGGGCAAACAATATTTCGACAATACAATGAGCGATGAAAGGTCTATCGATCCCTATTTCGTGAATAACCTGCAGGTTGCATTCACACCAAAGATAAAACATACAGATAATGTTGAGCTGCAGTTTATGGTAAACAACATATTTAACGAGAAGTATGAAAGCAACGCCTACGGCGGAACATGGTATGAAGACGGGGTTGAAAATACATGGTCGTATTATTTCCCGCAGGCCGGAACATCGTTCATGAGCAGGATAGTTGTACGATTTTGACCGTTAACAGATGGACGTATTATTTAGCTGGACTGTTAAAAACCACATGGAAGTATTCGGAGCCATGGCCGGAATAGTTTATATTTTTTTCGAGATACGCGCAAGTTTCTGGCTGTGGCCTGTCGGAATCGTTACTTCGGCCGTATATGTATGGGTGTTTTTCAACGGAAAGCTGTATGCCGACATGAGCCTGCAGGTTTATTATGTGGTGATAAGCATACTCGGACTGGTTTGGTGGTTGAAACGAATGCCTCATGAAGATAAAAAGCTTCGTATTACAAACCTGAAGCTGAAAACCGGAGCCGTGCTGGCAGTTGCATTTGTAATACTGTTTGCCGCCATGTGGGCAATACTCAAACGCTTCACCGACTCGCCCGTTCCCGGCTGCGACGCACTAATAACATCCCTGTCGGTTATCGCAACATGGATGCTGGCCCGAAAAATACTGCAGCACTGGTTTCTGTGGATTATTATCAACGCCACGGCAGTAATACTCTTCATAACACGCGAACTGTATCCCACCGCAGTTTTATATGCCATATACGGGGTAATGTCGTTTGTCGGGTTAACAGAGTGGCGGCGTAACGTAAAAAATGAATTGAATGCAGACGAACTTTAGCACAGTAATATTGGCCGACGGCATTTTCCCGACGCACAGCATTCCGTTGAACTACATCAGAAATGCCGACAGAATTATATGCTGCGACGGCAGCGTTCAGAAGCTGATAGACTTCGGGCTTGAGCCGTATGCAATTGCAGGCGACATCGATTCGTTAAGCATTGAGCTTGCCCGCAGATATGCCGACCGCATTTTCCGCAATACGGAACAGGAAACAAACGACCTCACAAAAGCTGTAAGCTGGTGCATAGGCCGCGGTTTTAACAACATAGTTATTGCAGGAGCCACCGGAAAACGCGAAGACCACACAATAGGCAACATCTCCCTGCTTGCAGAATATTGCCGCCATGCCAACGTTATAATGGCAACCGATACGGGTATTTTCAAAACATATTACAACAGCTTCTCGGCCGAAACCTTTCCCGGCCAGCAGGTTTCCATACTGTCAATAGGCAACGACACCGAAATAACCTCCGCAGGATTAAAATACCCGCTGAACAGCACAAAACTCACAAACTGGTGGATGGGAACGCTGAACGAAGCCCTTGGCAACGTAATTTCCCTTGATTTCAAGTCGGGCAGAGTTATTGTCTTTTTCAAGTTCATGCCGGAAGAGTAATTTGCACACTGCCCTTAAACCGCAACCGCCCGCCTGCAATTAAAAAGCAGGCGGGCGGTTGCCATATTAACCACTAAAACATAACTGCTACTGCACCACCAGTTCCACCATCCTGTTCAGCCGGCGGTTTGCTTCGGTGTCGTTGGGCACTGTAGGCTCGGTGTCGCGTTTCGATGCCGTGCCGAGTATGCGGTCGGCCGCTATGCCCTTGCTCAGCAGGTAGGCCTTCACCGTTTCGGCGCGCTGCTTGCCTATGCGCTCGTTTATTGCTGCATTGCCAAGGTTGCAGGTGTGGCCGTAAATAAACACCTTCATGTTGGGATACATGTTCAGCACCGCAATATTTTCATCCCACTTCTGTTTCTGCACCGCGCTCAGTTCGGCGTGCGATACGGTATAGTCATTCACCGGCTTCAGCCTGGCTGCTGCTTCTGCACTGTCGGCAGCTGCTTCGTTTTCTCTTAGCTGCACCAAAGGCACCGTTTCCTCTGTAAATGGCGGCTGTACGGGCACGCCGGCGTCGGTTGCGGGCACACTGTCGGGTTTTTCAACAGGCGCCGCCGTGGTGTCTTCGGGCTTCGCCTCTTCTTCAGGCTCGTCGGGTATAACCGGCGCAATATACGTGGCAGGCGGCGCTTCGTCTTTTTTCTTTTTGCAGTCTTTGCCAAAAGCAATCCTTATCTTTATGCCCGCCGCAATGGGAACCATCTTGTCGGTAAACGCCTGCGGCTGTGCACCCGGTGTGGCGGCATACTGCGAGTTCATTGCGCTGTTCACCTCAAAGTCGGCGGGGCTGGCATCGTTGTATGCCACAAACGGCTGCTCTGTTTGCGGTTCGCGGATGCTGTTCAGCCCATAGTCGAGGTAGAGGCCGGTGTAGAGCGCCCAGGGGGCGCGTTTCAGTTGCCATTTCACGCCTGCTTCCGCAGAAGCAAAGAATGCAATGTTCTCCGTGCCCTGAAACCGGGGAAACAGTTCGCCGCTGCCCTTCTTGCCCTCGAACCGGCCGAAGCCCATAAAGGTCTGCGTGGTGTATTCATAATTCTCGTACTCGTAATAGCCGCTGTTCATAACGCCGTCGTTGGTGCTGGTATATTTTCCTCCGTTTACCGGAATGCCTATCGTGGCGCCGGCTGCCGCATACAGCTGATGCCGCGCCTTGATTACGGGTGCGCTCTGGTATTGCAGCATAAGCGGTATCTGCAGCATGCCTGCGTGCTGTTTTTCCTTATAGTCATACAGCGTGCTGCGGAACTCGAACGGGTTGCTTTCGGGGTCGATAATCATGTAGCGGGTATTGAAATTGTCGGCAATGAACCGCGCATTGTAGCGTGCAAACTCTATGCCTGTGCCTATTCCCCACTTGGGGTTGAAGAATAAGTGGTAGCCGAGGCCGAGGTGGCCGCCGAGGCCTTCCTTTTGGTCGCCCGCCGTTACCCTGTAGTGCAGTGTTGACAGACCTCCGCCGCCGTAGAGCGAAAACTCGTGCGTGTACTGGTGCGGGTAAACCGGAGAGGTTATATTGCCCTGCAACGGCTGCGCCGCATCCTGCGCATCGACGGCGGCGCTTATCATCAGTGCTGCTATCGTACACGTTAAACCGAATGTTATCCTTTGTGTTGTCATATTTATCTTCTTATTTTATACTGTATATAATTATTATATAATGAATGATGAACATTAACGTTTCCCGCTCAACTCCATTTTCAGCATCTCGTAGATTTCCTGCCACGGTTTTTGATAAAGGGCTGTTGTTTCGCAGGCAAGGCTGGCGTATGTGGCGGAAGTGTAGTACACATCAGCGGCCTCGGTTTCGGTCAAATCGTAATTGGCCATCAGGGATTGCATTACCTCGTCGCCGATGTGGAAAACGGCACTGTATATACTCTGTTTCGGAAGCACTAATGCCTGCAGCGACTGCACGGTGCAGAAACATATTTGATGTGAAGGATTATATACAAGGTCGTTCAGGAAGTGTTCCCGCGAAATAAGACCGGCAATGAAATCATCTACGCGGGTGGTTATCCGGTCATTGGCAACGGGGCCTTCAACAATATCGTAGTCGTGCGCAGGCTGTTTTTCCCTGTTTTTCCGGTTGAGTACCACAAAGTCGAGCCATTCGTCATTATAACCGTCGAACTTGAGGATTTTCATCTCATTGTCAATAAGAGCAAATTCATCAAACTCAAATTCAGTAACTGCCGGTTTCGTTTTGTTCCATCGGGCTACCCTTTCAGCCATTGTTTTTGCCTGTTCGGGCAGGCTGGTAACGTAAAACCCGCGTCCGAAATCCCGTCCATATTTACTCTTGTCAAGGTCTATCTCCTCAATAAGCGTATCGCTGCCGTGATATACTTTCATCGCAACCCTCCGTTACTGCGGCACACCTTATATATGTCCCTGATTGCCCACCACGGGTTATCGATATGCAGCGCCCACCAGCACTCATCTATATAATCTATACCTCCATACTTTTTGAGATACAGATAGGCATCCTGCCCGTTCATCTTGTAGGCATTGGCGAATTTTTGAATGATAAACGACATAAAGTTCACCTTGTTTTGCGTTTCCCTGTCGAGTACGCGCTTCTCTTTCAATGCTTCCATAGTATTTATACTTTTTCTTACTCTGCAAATATACAAATTGAATTATGAGTTATAAATTACGGGCGGCGCACTGCAAAACATATATTGTTTCGGACTGAAGACCTGCGGCGCTCTTTGCCTTTTGTTCTGCCGGCTTCAGCCGACGGATACGGAGGCAATGCTGTTAATTCATAATTCATAACTCTTAATTTATAATTAACTGTTAACTTTCAACTCATCCTTTCCCCGTCATTGCGAACGGAGTGAAGCAATCCAAAACACGACATGGATTGCTTTGTCGCTCCGCTCCGCGCAATGACGTATCGTTTTCTTCCGCCATTGCGACACCCGAAGGGTTTAAACAATTCGCTGTCGTGTGACAATACCGTTCCGAAGGGCTCGAAACTGCCGCTGTCGCATGACAATGCCGTTTTGAAGGGCTTGAAACTGCCGTTGTCACATGACAATGCCGTTTTAAAGGGCTTGAAAGTGCCGCTGTCGTGTGACAATACCGTTTTGAAGGGCTTGGAACTCCCGCTGTCGCGTAACAATTCAACGGCCATCCCCTGTCATTGCGAAACCCGAAGGGGTGAAGCAATCCGGTGCGTAACATAACAGATTGCTTCGTCGTGCCTCCTCGCAATGACGAACTCACTTCCACGTCGTTAATAAGTAATTCGCAATTCATCATTGTTTAATGTACTATTACTTTCATTTCTTTCCTGAAGCCGTCTTTGCCGCGAAGCACAAACAGGTAAACGCCTGCCTGGTAGCTGGCCGGAACCGGCGTGTAGCGTCCCTGCGCCTGCAGGTGGTCGATGCGGTTGCCCGAAGCGTTATATACTTCTATCACCGCGCCGTCGAGCGTGCTTTCGTCGTCAGTATCGACCTGCACATATACCGTCTGTCCTTTGGCTGCCGGGTTCGGCCAAACGACTGCCTTCATGATGTTCTTCAGCACTACCTGTCCGGGGCATGTGTGCAGCACGGTGCCGTCGGTGGTGGTTACTTCGGCGTAGTACCAGTCGGTTTCGTTCAGCAGCTCGCGGCTGGGGCCGGCGCTCCAGCTTTGCCCTTCGGCGAAGTTGGTCCAGGGGCCGTTTTCGGTTGCGCCGCGATACCATTTATATGAGCTGAACGTGTATCCGCCGTTGTTGGCCGGGTTGTTGATAATGGTCAGCGTGTTGTCCCAGCGCCACAGCACGAGGGCGTCGAACGCAAAGCGGCATTCGATGGCCAGCGTGTAGGTACGCTCTCTGCCGCCTTCGGTTACGGTAATAGTTACCGTTTTTATCTGCGGTTTGTCGATGGGCACGTCGAACGTAACCTCGTCTTCGAGCGCTTTTGTTGCCGTGGCTGTCGATTTGGTTATGCCGTCAACCGTGTAGCTCACCGTTGCCCCGTGGGGGAACGACAGCATTACGGTAGCCATCCCTTCGCGGGGGCCGCAGGGCAGCAGGTAGGGCATGTAGTCGGCCACGGGTATGTCATCGCCGTTAACGTTAACGGTGTCGAGCACGCATTTGTCGCGCGTAACGGTTATGCTGCGCGATACGTTTGCCGGCAGGTAGTTGTCGTCGCCGGCCTGCAGCACGGTGATGACCACCACGCCCGGCGTGAGCGCCGTAATCTCGCCCGTTGTTTCGTCAACGGTGGCAATGCCGGTGTTGCCGCTGCGGTATGTGAGCGTTTTGCCGGTGCTGACCGTTGCGTCGGCGGGGAACTTCGTGCCGGCCGTTACGGTTTCGGGCGGTTCAAAGGTGATGGTCTGCGGCGCCCGCTCAATGATCAGCAGTGCGGTTGCCGAGCCTGCATCGTAGATGGTGGTGCCGGGCGTGGAGGCCGTTACGCTGTACACGCCCGCGTTGGTGGGCGGCGTTGTGGATGGCGGATAGCCGGCGTTGTGGTACACCACCACCGGGGTAAGTTCGGGAACATCGGCCGGCGTAATGGCAGGCGGTTCAATGGCCTGCGGCTGCCCGTTGTACGTTACCGTTTTGTTCCTCAGCGTTATTTCCGGCGATGCGGCGGTGATCACGAGGCTTCCGTAATCGGTCTTCGGCGTGTAGTTGTTGTCGCCCGGATAATATACCTTCACCACGTAGTCCCCTGGTACAACCGGCGGCGAGGTCAACTCGGTTCCGGTTTTGTCGTAGTAGGTTACTGTGATTTGGTCCTGGCCGGTGGCGTCGTCCTGCACGATGGTCGGCTGGTCGATGGTTTTGCCGGAGCCGTCGTACTTCGTCGTTTTGTTGTGGATGTCGATGGCGGGCGTCGCTTTCGTGATGTCGAAATCCTTCGTCAGCGTTACGTCGTTGTAATCGCCACTGGGGTCGGTTACGACGGCCGTTACGGTATAGTGCCCCGCATTGGTGGGCGGCGTTGGCAACGGGCCGTAGTGCGTTCCGTCTTCGCCCGTACCTTCATACACAATGTCCACATCCAGTCCCTTGTCGCCGGCTCCGGGCACGGTGGCCGGGATTGCCGGATCGCCGTCATACACCTTGTCGTCGGCTCCGTCGAGGTTCAGGTCGGGGTTGGCCGGGTTGACTTCCAGCGTTACCGTTTTGGTAACGGTTTCATGGTTGTCGTCGCCGGGTACGGTTACTGTAACCGTGTAGTCGCCCGCTTCGGTGGGCGGTGTGGTGGTGGGGCCGTAGTCGTCGCCGTCCTTCTCCTTGCCGGTGTAAATAATCTCCGGTTTGGTGCCGGGGTCGGCTCCGGTAATAACGGGGTCGTCAATGGGCTGCTCCTCGCCGGTGTAGTCTCTGCTGCCTCCGGTAACGCCAATGGTCGGGGTGCTCTTGCCGATGGTCAGCGTGGCGTCGTCTGTGGCTTCGTCGTAGAATTCATTGGCGGGCACGGTGGCCGTTACGGTGTAGGTTCCCGCATTGGTTGGCGGGGTGTTCGACTTCGGATAGGTGGTGGTGCCCGTACCCTCGTAGCTATACACCACACCGCTGTGGTTGGCGCCCGATACTTCGCCGCCAACGCGAGCCGGAGCAATGTTGACCGGCTTGCCGGTATAGACGGTTTCAAAGTCGTTGAGCGTTACCGTCAGCACGGCTTTGGTAACACGCATGGTGCGCGTAACCGTTACCGGGATAAAGTTATTGTTGCTCGTTTCGGATACGGTAAAGTTCACCGTGCCGATCATCAACGGGGTTATCCGCGCCGAGTCGGCCTTTGCGGGGTCGGTTTCGGTATCCGTCAGGTCAACAATGGTGGCTATGCCGGCATCGTCGCTGACGAAGAACAGCGGCCTGTCGTGCGCGCCCGACGGACGGACGAGAAACGCTGCCACCTCGAAAGGATCGGTGCCGAAGGGCACGCTTGCCGGAGGATCAAACCGAATGCTTTGCGGCGCCTTCAGGATGAACAGCTGCGCTGTTGCCTCGGCTGCGGCATATTCCGCTGTTGCCACGGTGGTGGCGGTTATCGTGTAGTTGCCGGCATTGGTCGGTTTTTCAACCAGCCTGCCTGCCGCATCGTGATAGGTGTATGTGATAACAAGGCCTTCCGGGTGATCGGTATCCTTTATCTGTATCTGGAGGCTTGTCTGCGGCCCACCGTCTTCCGTTTCGGCGGGCGACCAGACGACTACGCTTGCCGAATCGACATAATGCGGCTTTACGTCATACGTTGCCGTAACGTCTTCCATGTCGATACGCGGCGCAGAGGCCTGCGTAATGGAGAGGGTGGCGGTAATTTCCGACGGCAGATAGTTGTTGTCGCCGGCATACGCGGCCGTTACCTCGTATTCGCCCACGGCGGTCGGTTGGGTGGCGCTTGCAGGGTAGTTGGTTCCGTTGATACCCCTATAGCCTGTTATCGTTGCCGTAGCGCCGGCAACCGGAACAGTTTTGCGGTCAACAGCATCGTCAGCGGGGGTGGTGGTTACCACGGGCGCCATGTTGATAGGCGTTACGCCGTAATGCACGCTCTTGCTGTGCATCTCTACCATCGTCGGTCTTTGGCGGATGGTGAGGGTGGCGGTTATGAAGCCCGAAGAATAGTTTCCGTCGCTGGCAATGCGTGCAGTATCGGTGTATTCGCCTGCATTAATGACTTCGGCTACCGGAGTGCCTCCGGTTATCTGACCGCCGTATCCGTCGCGCACAGGTGTGATGGTATATGTAATACCTGCCTGAAGCGACATGGGCACTATGGCGGCGGTTGGCAGCGCAAGCGCTGCGCCGTCGTACACCTTCTCAACGTTCTGGAAGAACATCGTGGGCGCAGAAGTCCCGATATAGATATTCCCCGTTGCCTCGGCAGCCAGGTGGTTAGCGTCTCCGGGCGTGCGTACCGTTACGGTATAGGCGTCAGCGTTGGTGGGGCCTGTTTGAGTGTTGTGCTTTGTCGCGGGGTCGCTGTTCTTGTACCATTCGTACACCAGCCCGGGGCGCAGGTCGGCGTCGGCCGTTTTGCTTCCGGTAATTTCGGGTACATTAATGTTTACCGGATTGCCGCTGTACCTGGTGAACACCGAGTTGATCGAAAGCGCCGGCCGGGCCTTGCTCACCGTAAGCGTGGCGGTGGCTTCGGCGCCGAAGTAGTAGTCGTTGTCGGCTACCGATGCCGTAACGGTGTATGTGCCGGCGCCCTGCGCATGGTCGGAGGG
>JAITVX010000166.1 GCA_031285575.1 Bacteroidales bacterium | reverse complement strand
AGCATTTTACTATTATCGAACGGTCGCTCAATATATGTAAAATGAACCTATACCGTATAATGCCACAAAACTATATCCTTACAACATACCCCTCAATATGCTCTTTACCGAATGCTTACTCTGCAAACGGCAGAATTACCGGGTAAGAATAAATTTTCTACAAATATAAAGGTTAAATAAAAAGAAAATTCTTTGCAGTATATAAAAATTACTACATTTGTGGGCACATTAATTCTTATTATAAATATAGTTTATATGTCACAAATTACCGGTAAAATAAGCCAGATCATCGGCCCTGTGGTTGACGTTACTTTCGAAAACCAGGGAGCGGAAATGCCCGATATTTACGATGCCCTGGAAATAAAGAGAGACGATGGATCTGTTCTTGTAGTTGAATGCCAGCAGCACATCGGAGAAAATACTGTAAGAGCCATAGCAATGGATTCAACCGACGGCCTGCGCAGAGGAATGGACGTTGCAGCCACAGGATTGCCTATTACGATGCCCATCGGCGAACAGATTAAGGGAAGGCTCATGAACGTAACAGGCGAAGCTATTGACGGCATAGGCTATCTCGATAAAACAGGAGGGTATCCTATCCACAGAAAACCGCCCAAGTATGAAGAACTTTCTACGGAAAAAGAGGTATTATATACCGGGATAAAGGTTATTGACCTTATTGAGCCATACTCGAAAGGAGGAAAAATCGGATTGTTCGGAGGTGCAGGTGTAGGGAAAACCGTGGTTATCCTCGAACTTATAAATAATATTGCCAAAGCCTATTCAGGCCTGTCGGTATTTGCCGGCGTAGGTGAAAGAACAAGAGAAGGCAACGACCTTTTAAGAGAAATGCTTGAAGCCGGAGTTGTAACATACGGCAAGGAGTTTCTTGAAAACATGGAATCGGGTGGGTGGGACCTTTCAAAAGTAGATAAGGAAGCACTTAAAGAATCCAAACTTGCTCTTGTATTCGGACAGATGAACGAACCTCCCGGAGCAAGGGCACGTGTAGCCCTTTCGGGGCTTTCGGTTGCCGAACACTTCAGAGATGGCGACGGCAAAAGCGGCGGACGTGACATCCTTTTCTTTATGGACAATGTGTTCAGGTTTACACAGGCAGGCTCCGAAGTATCAGCTTTGTTAGGCAGGATGCCTTCGGCTGTTGGCTACCAGCCAACACTGGCTACCGAAATGGGTATTATGCAGGAAAGGATTACATCGACCAAAAACGGCTCAATTACATCAGTTCAGGCCGTTTATGTACCTGCCGACGACCTTACAGACCCTGCTCCCGCGACTACATTTGCACACCTTGACGCCACTACGGTGCTCAGCAGGAAAATCTCGGAACTTGGAATATATCCTGCCGTAGATCCGCTTGAGTCAACATCGAGGATTCTTACCCCCATAATAGTAGGCGATGCGCACTACAACTGTGCCCAGCGTGTAAAAGAGTTGCTGCAGAGATACAACGAACTGCAGGATATCATTGCTATTCTTGGAATGGATGAACTTTCGGAAGAAGACAAGCTGGTAGTGCACCGCGCACGACGAGTACAGCGCTTCCTGTCTCAGCCTTTCCACGTAGCCGAGCAGTTTACCGGAATAAAAGGAGCCCTTGTGTCGATTGAAGATACAATTAAAGGCTTTAATATGATTATGGATGGAAAAGTTGACCAGTATCCGGAGTCGGCATTTCTTCTTGTCGGAACAATTGAAGACGCTATCGAAAAAGGCGAGAAGATTCTTGCCCAGACAAAATAGTTTCAGTAATGAAAATAGAAATAATAACGCCAGAAAAAAAGGTTTTTGAAGGAGATATCAACTCTGTAAGGGTCCCTGGAAAAAAGGGATCCTTTCAGGTGTTGAAAAACCACGCACCCATAGTGTCAACGCTTGATAACGGCCCTGTTGTGATGACAGACATGCAGGGGAATGAGTCGGTTTATGAAATTAACGGCGGAGTTATAGAAGTTAAGGCCAATAAAATTGTTTTGCTTGCCGATTCTGTGAAGTAATATCGGATGAAACCTGATAATTTTCGCAAATATGCCGCTGAAGTCGTTGAATGGATGGCTTCATATATGGAGCATGTTGAAGAGTTCCCCGTAAAATCGCAGGTGGCCCCGGGAGATATATTGTCAAAAATACCTGACAGGCCACCGCTCAAGTCCGAGCCTTTTGAACAAATGATGAAGGATTTGGATTCTGTCATAATGCCCGGCATTACGCACTGGCAAAGCCCTAATTTCTACGCCTATTTTCCGGCCAATGCAAGCCCCCCTTCAATACTTGCAGAGATGATTATTGCAACGCTGGGGGCGCAGTGCATGATTTGGGAAACATCGCCGGCCGCTGCCGAACTTGAAGAAAAAATGATGGTTTGGATTCGCGACATGATAGGGCTTCCTCCCGAATTTGAAGGCGTTATTCAGGACAGCGCATCTAACTCTACCCTTGCGGCAATATTAACGGCAAGAGAAAAAGCCACCGCCTTTGAAACTAATGAAAACGGCATTTCATCTTATCCTACGCTACGGGTTTATTGCTCCGGTCAGGCGCATTCTTCGGTAGAAAAAGCAGTGAAAATATGCGGGATAGGCAGAAAAAACCTTGTAAAGATACCCGTAAGAGACGACTATTCGATAGACCCCGTGGAACTCGAAAAAGCCATAGAGAATGACATACAGCAGGGCTTTAAACCGATATGCGTTGTTGCTGCCCTCGGTACAACCGGAACAACGGCGGTTGATCCGATACGCCGCATCGGTGAAATATGCAGTAAGCACAACATTCATTTCCACGTTGACGCCGCCATGTCGGGAGCAGCCCTGCTTCTGCCCGAATTCCGGTGGATGATAGACGGCAAGGAGTATATCGACAGCCTGGTGTTTAACGCCCACAAGTGGATGTTTACAAACTTTGACTGTTCGGCATACTTTGTAAGAGATGCTGCGTCGCTTATAAAGACGTTTGAAATACTTCCCGAATATCTGAAAACAAGAACCCGCGGACAGGTTAATGACTATCGCGACTGGGGCGTACCGCTGGGGCGTCGATTCCGCGCCCTGAAACTGTGGAGCGTAATAAGATACTACGGCGTTGAAGGGCTCCAGGAAAAAATAAGGGAGCACATAAATATTGCAAAACAGCTTGCTGGCATGATTTCAAACGAGCCCGATTTTGAATTGCTTGCCCCGGTAACTGTAAGTGTGGTATGTTTTCGTTACAGGCCGGCAAAACATGATGAAGCCACCCTGAACCGGTTGAATGAAAAGCTGAACCATACACTGAACGACTCCGGAAAAATATACCTGACGCATACAACACTCGATGGACGCTATTCGCTCAGGATGGCTACAGCTCAGACCAACGTAACACTTAATCACGTTCAGAAAGCATGGGCGCTGATTAAACAGACGGCTCGCAACACTTCGGTTGAAAGATAGAGTGCCTTTGCCTCAACCTGCAGAATATTGCGCACTTTGTGTTAATAATAACTTCTCCGTAAAACAGAACTTCAGTATCCTGTTCGTTCTTTACAACCGCGAGACATGAAACAGGAAGCAATCCATACGGCGTACACTTGTTCCTCACAATTTATGACATATAATAGATGTATCGTACACAGAAAATGAACAGCCGGCATATCTTTTTGATGATGATGGTTGTATGGATAGGCTTCAGCGGAGCGCAGGCACAACAGAAAACCGACATGAACGCCACCACGGGGTGCGAATTTCTTTTCCGGCAGGAAGCGCCGGGGCATGGATGGCCGGAACGGAATACTGCGCACACGGCTGTTTGAGCCGAACCCTCAACTGAAAAATTTATCGCCGGGCGATGAAAGCGATATGCTGATGCTCGATTTTTCGCGGATAAGCGATACGAAGCCACCGTGAAGCGCGTTACCAAAGGATATGGCTATCCCGGTTACCAAATGCATACCGTCACAGAAAAGGAGTTCAAATAAAGAAGAGGATATGCAGCCTTTGTCGCCATATAGCCTGCCAGACAAATCCCTGCTTAATACCCTGAACACATCCCTGTTGCGATCGTCAACATTGCCTTTGGTAAAACAAAAGTTCAGCAGTTACAATGAAAATTAGATGGTACACTGGCCTTGTTCCTACGCAAATGAAAGAGCTGCTTTAGAGGCTCTTTCATGTATAAAACACAAGAGATATAAGAAACAAAAGACTGAGAGTCATTTCATAACTCATTTCTATCGTTGCTTATCAAAAAATATTTATAGATTTGCAAAAGAATGTTTTGCAGGTTATCGTTGCTTATTGTGCGAAAGTAGCTGCATATAAATAGTAGCAGTAAATAATGAAAACATATATGGATAAAACAGAAGATAAAGACTTTGCCAATGACGGCCATAGCCGTAAAGATGAGATTTATTCCAAAGCCGTACGCGCAGGAAAAAGGACATATTTTTTTGACGTCAAAATTACCAGTAATGATGATCATTACCTTACCATTACTGAAAGCAGAAGGAGTATCGGCAGTAACGGGGCGCCGGTCTATGAGAAACACAAGATATTCCTTTACAAAGAAGATTTTGAAAAGTTTATAACCGGATTAACCGATGCCATTTCGTTTATAGATACTGAAGTTGAAGACCTTGGGGTAGAAAATCCTGACCAGGGTGCTATTTAAAATTGGCTGTAATGTCTGACTACCTTCTTATCATATCGGGTGTCGTATTGATTATTGCAGGCGTGGGAGGCTGTTTTTTACCCATACTACCCGGCCCGCCATTAAGTTTCATTGCTATTGTCTTGCTTCACCTTTCAAAATTCGGGCAATTTAGTGCTATGACGTTAATACTGCTGGGCGGTCTGGCGGTTATAGTAACAATAATCGATTTTGCCATTCCTGCCTGGGGAACAAAAAAGTATGGAGGTTCGCAATACGGCGTTCGTGGAGCGGCAATAGGAATTATTGCAGGACTGTTTCTGTCGCCCATAGGAATAATAATAGGGCCGTTGCTCGGCGCATTTATCGGCGAAATGATGTTTAAAAACGATGTTCGCTATGCCCTCAGGGCAGCTGTCGGCAGCTTTATCGGTTTCCTGACAGGCGTCGGGCTCAAGTTTGCGGCATCGACAATAATGACCTTTATGTTTTTTCGCGAATTAATCAGGTATTTTTAAAATAATATCCCGATGCACAAAGGTTTTAAACGCCCAGTGTCGCAACCATTACAGCCTTTATTGTATGGAGGCGGTTTTCGGCTTCATCAAAAACTATCGAAAATTCCGATTCAAAAACATCTTCGGTAACTTCCAGCCCGTCGAGACCGAACTTGCTGTAAATTTCTTCCCCCACTTTTGTTTCACGATTGTGGAAAGCAGGCAGGCAATGTAGAAATTTCACGTCAGGATTCCCTGTTTTCCTGACAACATTCATATTGACCTGATATGGTTTCAGTAGTTTTATCCTCTCTTCCCAAACGGAATCCGGCTCGCCCATCGATACCCACACGTCGGTATAAAGAAAATCGACACCTTTTACAGCTTCGTCAACATTGCCGGTTATGGTAATTCGGGCGCCTGTCGATTTTGCTATCTCGCGGCATTTATCGGTAAGTTCTTGCGAGGGCTGGCACTTTGCGGGAGCTGCTGCCCTGAAATCCATCCCCATCTTCGCAGCTCCGACCATAAGCGAGTTGCCCATGTTATTGCGGGCGTCGCCAAGGTAGCAGAATGATATCTTATCAAGCGGCTTATCCGAATGTTCGCGCATTGTAAGAAAGTCTGCAAGTATCTGTGTGGGATGAAATTCGTCGGTAAGACCGTTCCACACCGGAACTCCGGAGTACTTTGCAAGTTCTTCCACAATATCCTGGCCAAAACCACGGTACTCAATACCGTCATACATTCTCCCGAGCACTCTGGCGGTATCTTTCATCGATTCTTTCTGTCCAATCTGCGAGCCACTCGGCCCGATATATGTAACGTGTGCTCCCTGGTCGAGCGC
>JAITVX010000082.1 GCA_031285575.1 Bacteroidales bacterium | reverse complement strand
GCCAATGAAAACCCCTATGGCACACTGAACCGTTACCCCGACCCGTATCAGAGAACACTGAAAAAAGCCATATCCGAATTAAAAAACATACCGGAAGAAAATATTTTTCTGGGAAACGGCAGCGATGAAATCATCGACCTGTATTTCAGAGTTTTTTGCCGTCACGGAATTGACAGAACGCTTGTCTTCCCCCCCACTTACGGCATGTATGAAGTTTCGGCGGCAATAAATGATTCGGCTGTAATCAAACTGCCGCTCAACAAATCGTTTCAGATAGATATGCCCAATGCTATCCACCTGCTCGACAGCGAGAATCTGAAACTGATATTTATATGTTCGCCGAATAATCCTACGGGTAACAGTATGAACCGCGACGATATTGAAACGATTCTTGCAAAGTCGAAGTCGGTTGTTGTTATCGACGAGGCATACATAGATTTCAGCGACAAACCGTCGCTTGCAAGGCTTATTGAAAAATACCCGAATCTCGTAGTGATGCAGACCTTCAGCAAAGCAATGGGCCTTGCTTCCGTACGTGTTGGCATAGCCTTTATGAGCAGCGAAATTATACAGTACTTCAATAAGGTAAAGCCTCCCTATAATATCAGCCAGATAAATCAGAAAGCCGCACTGGCAAGAATTGGCGCCACACATTCGGTTGAAAAAGAGATAGCAGCAATTAAAAATGAGAAGTTGAAGCTGACTGGCGAATTGTCGAAACTTTCAATAATTGAAGAAATTTACCCATCGGACACCAATTTCTTTCTGGCAAAAGTAAAAGACGCCGACAGAATTTACAGCGAACTTATAAAGCATGGAATTGTAGTAAGAAATAGAAATTCGGTTGTGAAAAACTGTATAAGAATAACCGTTGGCAAACCATCGGAGAACAGCAAACTGCTGAAAGCCATTAAAACCATAGAGCTATGAAAAAAATTCTTTTCATAGACCGCGACGGTACAATTGTGAAAGAACCCGGCGACGAGCAGCTTGACAGCTTTGACAAACTCGAATTTTTGCCCGGAGCCATAACCTGCCTTTCTAAAATAGCCAATGAAACCGACTTTGAAATGGTGATGGTTACAAATCAGGACGGATTGGGAACTGAAACATTTCCTGAAGGCCTGTTCTGGCCTGTTCATAACATGATAGTGAATATACTGGAAAACGAAGGTGTTAAGTTCAAGGAAATTTTCATCGACAGAAGCAGACCTGAAGATAATGCTCCCACCCGCAAGCCCGGCACGGCAATGCTTGTAAAATATTTGTCGCAAGGCATCGACCTCGAATCGTCATTCGTTATAGGCGACAGGCTTACCGATATTCAACTTGCCAAAAACCTTGGATGCAGGACTATTTATATCAGTGAAGTCCCCTCTATCGAAGCAGCGCTTACGACAACCGACTGGAATGATATTTACAGGTTTTTGCAAAACACCACCCAGCGTGCTGCCAGAATAACAAGAAAAACATCGGAGACATACATAAAACTTTACATCAACCTCGACGGTTCCGGTAAAAGTTCCATATCTACAGGAATCGGCTTCTTTGACCACATGCTTGAACAGATACCGAAACATGCAGATATTGACCTTGAAATTAAAGCCACCGGCGACCTCGAAGTTGATGAACATCATACAATTGAAGATGTCGGCATTGCCCTCGGCGAGGCCATGCTGAAGGCGCTTGGAAGCAAAAAAGGGATTGCCAGGTATGGCTTTACGCTCCCGATGGACGATGCACTTGCAACGGTAGCCCTCGATTTTGGCGGAAGGCCATGGACAATCTGGGAAGCAGATTTCAAAGCTGAAGAAACAGGGAATATTCCCCCGGACATGTTCTTCCATTTCTTTAAATCATTCTCCGACAACTCCAGATGCAACCTCAACATTAATGTTAAGGGCAACAACGGACATCACAAAATTGAAGCCGTATTCAAAGCTTTTGCAAAAGCGCTGAAGATGGCCGTTAAACAGTCGCCTTATAACTATAAAATCCCTTCAACCAAAGGCTCGTTATGATTGCCATAGTGAAATATAATGCAGGCAATATAAAATCGGTTCAGAATGCACTTGACAGGCTGGGATTTGAATCTGTAATAACCAACGACCCGAAAGAAATGAAAAAAGCCGACAAGGTAATCTTCCCCGGTGTTGGCGAAGCAGGCTCGGCCATGCAGTTCCTCAAAGAAAAACATATCGACAAAACCATTACAGCCCTCGAACAGCCCGTGCTCGGTATATGCCTCGGCCTGCAGCTGCTATGCAGGCATACCGAAGAATCAGATACCGAATGTCTGGGGATTTTTGATACAAACGTGAAGCGTTTTCCCCCTGCCGGTAAAATACCACATGTGGGATGGAACAGCTTTATGTCCCTGCACGGAAACCTTTTTAGTGGAATCTCACTTAATGACGACGTGTATTACGTGCACAGCTACTACGCCGAAATATCACCACACACAACGGCAACATGCGAATACATACTGCCATTCAGCGCCTCAATGAACAGAGACAACTTCTATGCCACACAGTTTCATCCCGAAAAATCATGCGGCACCGGCGAAAAAATACTTTTAAACTTCCTTCAGCTATGAGAATAATTATTGCTATCGACATTATCGACGGACAGTGCGTCAGACTGAATAAAGGCAACTTCGATACAAAAAAAATATACTACAACGATCCCGTAAGTGTGGCGCAGATGATAGAAGACAACGGACTGCAATACCTGCATCTGGTTGACCTCGACGGAGCCAGGGAAAGCAAAGTAAGGAACCTGAAAACACTTGAAGCCATTGCAAACAAAACGCAGCTGACCATCGACTACGGAGGCGGACTGAGATCTGCTGACGACTTCCGCGACGTATTCAATGCAGGAGCCACACAGGCCACAGCAGGAAGCGTTGCCGTTAAAGACCCCGACATGTTTATGAAAATACTGAACGAACATGGCAATGAAAAGATTATACTCGGAGCCGACTTTTCAGACGGAAAGATAGCCATATCGGGATGGCTCGAAAACTCCGACAGGGATATCAAGGCCTTTATTGCCGATTACGCTGCCCGGGGCGTTAAATACGCAATATGTACCGACGTAAGCAAAGACGGAATGCTTGAAGGGCCTTCAACCGCAATATACACGGAAATACTTTCGGAAATCAGTATAAACCTTATTGCCAGTGGAGGGATATCGTCGATGGAAGACATAGAAACAATCTGTCAAACTGGCTGCGAAGGCGTTATAACAGGAAAAGCCTTTTATGAAGGAAAAATCAAACTCAATGAACTTAACAAACTATAACCATGCTTAAAAAAAGAATAATACCATGCCTCGACATACTGAACGGCAGAACCGTTAAAGGAGTCAATTTCGTTAACCTTAAAGATGCCGGCGACCCTGTTGAACTTGCAAAAACATACATAGAACGCGGAGCCGACGAACTTGTATTCCTCGACATCACAGCCACAATTGAAAACAGAAAAGCGCTCACCGGACTTGTGGAAAAAATTGCCGCCCAGATAAACATCCCCTTTACTGTAGGCGGTGGCATCAACAGCGTAGAAGACGTTGAAAACCTCATAAAGGCAGGAGCCGATAAAATATCAATCAACTCGTCGGCAGTCAGACAGCCCGGTCTTATTTCAGAAATAGCCTCGAAATTCGGCAGTCAGTGTGTTGTAGTGGCAATAGACACCAAGAAAACTGACGCAGGCTGGGAAGTATTCATCAATGGAGGCCGTACCCCCATGTTGCCCGACACCGTAGCATGGGCAATTGAAGCCCAGAAACTTGGAGCCGGTGAAATACTGCTTACCTCAATGGACAGGGATGGAACAAAAGACGGATTTGCAACCTACATAACAGCAGCCGTAAGCCGCAGCGTCAGCATCCCCGTAATAGCATCGGGAGGAGCAGGAACAATGCAGCACTTCCGCGACGTATTCTTTAACACCGACTGCAGTGCCGCCCTTGCCGCCGGAACATTCCACTTTGGCCTTATAGACATCCGCGAACTCAAAAACTACCTCAGAAACGAAAACATCGACATAAGATAATTATTTTTTCCTGAGTTTGGCGAGAGACATCCAAATCATAATTGGGACAAATCTGCTATCATTCTTTGCTTTGGGGTGAGGATTATCGTTTTGGTTATTTGTATAATCGCCAAAACGAAACGTCCGAAAAATGACACACCTCTGTTCAGGTGTGCTTACATGCCTGCGGTTATTCTTCCTGTTCACGCTGCCGGCGGGAAGTGTGCGCAGTGTTTCAGCCGCATCGCCGGTGTAAATATTATTCAACTGCATTTAAACGGTATTTAACCGTACATCATGATATAGGTGTAAAAAGCATTATGGCTTGCATTGGTGCGTACCGTCTTAACACCCGCACCCCTGAATATGCCCTGCACGCTGTTCCTGTTATGGATGCAAGTAATATCTCTTTCATGTCTCTATATCAACAAATGTTTCATCAATATCGGCCACTTCGCCTATTAAGTCGCCCACCCAGTACATGCTGCCGGGTGAGAGGTCGTGTTTTTCGGCAAATGCTTTTGCGTAGCCGTTCCTTGCATACTGGTTTCCCGTGTTTCCGTTCATTAATGAGCGGCACCCGCCGTCAATGTAGGCGTAGAAACGCCCGCGCAGCCTGCGAACATTGCC
>JAITVX010000031.1 GCA_031285575.1 Bacteroidales bacterium | reverse complement strand
ACTCCGGTTTTAAAGGATTGATACGGTTGGTGTCGATTTGCGCTTCCCACCTTTTTTTGACATCATCGGTTTGAGCGACAACAGATGTATGTACCGCAAAAATTGACAATACGATAAATATGATTTTCTTTAACTTCATGTTTCTTTTTATTTTTTTAATCATGGTGCAAGGGTTGAGAAATATTACGGATAAAAGGACAATCTATCTATGGGCTTTAGCCAAGATCTAATCCTTGACTTACATCATTTGCGGATAAAATTTTGATGCGATTGTCTTGCTTTTCAACCGAGTTTTCTCCGTTATTGAAATAATTGATGAAAAGAGCCGTTAAATTAACTGCGTGATAACTGTAAAAAAGTTTACCTTTACGGTGTAATTTGAACACATATTTATGAAGCATAATATTATACTGTTTGTAATTGTATTGCTGTCTGCAGCATGGAACGACGTTTACGCCCAGAAGCGCAGAACGGAGAAAGCATATGAAACATTTGCAGCCGGCGAATATTATAACGCTATCGACGATTTTAAAAACGCCTATTCAAAAACAGGCAAGTCGAATAGAAGCGCACGTACCGAACTTGTGTTCATGATAGCAGAATGTTACAGGCAGGTTAACGACCCGAGAAATGCTGAAACGTGGTACAGACAGGCGGTAAGGTCGGCCACGTCGTCGCCAGAGGCACAGTACCGCCTGGCAGAAGCCATGAAGAAAAACGGAAAGTTTCAGCAGGCAATTGACGAGTTTATGATTTATAAACAGATTGCTCCATCCGACGCAAGAGCCGACCAGCAGATACGTGCCTGTGAGCTTGCACTTGAATGGACGGCGTCACCCGAAGCATACATTGTGGAGGATATGAAAGATCTTAATTCGAGACTGTCGGACTTCAGCCCCGCATATGGCCGTGACGACTATGGGCTTGTCTATTTCACATCGTCGCGCGACGATGCGGCAGGTGGCAAAACCCACGGCGCAACAGGCCAAAACTTCACCGATATATTCGAGAGCAGACTCGACCGTAAAGGCAAATGGAGTTCGCCAGTACCGGCAAGAGGGCTTAACAGCGAGTTTGAAGACGGTACACCCACATTCTTGGCCGATTACCGCGAGGCATACTTTACCCGTTGCGAAGTTGGCAAACGTGAGCAGAAAGGCTGCATAATAATGCATTCAACAAGAGAAGGCGATTCGTGGAGTACTCCGGCAAATTCTGGCATACTGCCCGATTCGCTGGTTGCGGCGCATCCTGCACTGTCGCCCGACGGCGTTCTCTATTTCGTGTCCGACATACCCGGCGGCTACGGAGGGAAAGATATATGGTCGTCAGAAAAAACAGGCAATGCGTGGTCTAAACCGGTTAACCTTGGCCCCGGTATAAACACTGCCGGTGACGAACAATTCCCCTTTGTAAGAAACGACGGAGCGCTGTACTTTTCGTCAGACGGGCACGTGGGCATGGGAGGACTCGATATATTCAAAGCTGTGCCACAGCCCGACGGCAGCTGGACGGTAACCAACATGAAGCCACCCATAAACAGCTATTCCGATGACTTTGGCATTACATTCGAAGGCGTCAGCGAAAAGGGAATGTTTTCCTCAACACGGAAAGGACGGGGAAACGACGACATTTACAGCTTCGAGATGCCTCCACTGACGTTCAATGTTACAGGGCTTGTGAAAGATGAAGATACAGGAGCTGCAATACCAGGCTCAACAGTTCAGCTTATTGCCAGCGACGGCTCAAACTTCCAGGTTGAGACAGGCGCTTCGGGCGATTTCAAGTTTGCCCTTAAAGCCAACGTTGATTATATATTCCTTGCCTCAAAACAGGGATACCTCAACGGAAAGGAAAAAGAAACAACCAAGGGACAGGATAAAAGCCGCGACTTTATGGTAACTATCATGCTGATGGCCATAGGTGAGCCTTTTGAACTTCCCAACATTCTGTACGACTTCGGCAAGTGGGAGTTGAGGCCAGAATCGATGGTTTCGCTCGACAGGCTTGTGGAAACACTGTTCGACAATCCGCACATCACCATAGAACTGATGTCGCACACCGACTCGCGTGATACCGAGGAGTACAACCAGGAGCTGTCGCAACGAAGGGCTCAGTCAGTAGTCCAGTATCTTATCGACAAAGGTATCGAGCACGACAGGCTGTCGGCACGCGGCTATGGAGAATCGATCCCAAAAGAGATTGACTCCGAAACAGCTGCCAGCAACCCCTTCCTGCCCGCAGGTGTCATACTGACCGAGGAGTATATCAACACCCTGGCCGGCGATGAACAGAAAGAGATTGCACACCAGATAAACAGGCGTACCGAATTTAAAGTGCTGCGCACCGACTATGAACCGGCAGACAGATGACGTCAGCGCAATTGTGTCCAGCATATATCGAAACAAATATCACACATCAATGATGTCAACCGAATCAAGATACAGCAAACGGGGAGTTTCTTCCGGAAAGGAAGAAGTTCATGCAGCAATAAAAAATATAGACAAGGGAATCTATCCGGGAGCTTTCTGCAAAATAGTGCCAGACTTTTTAGGAGGCAACAGCGATTACTGCAACATTATGCACGCCGACGGAGCCGGTACTAAATCATCTCTTGCGTATGTTTACTGGAAAGAAACAGGCGACATGTCCGTCTGGAAAGGTATTGCTCAGGACGCAATAATTATGAACCTCGACGACCTGCTATGCGTCGGCATATATGACAACATACTGATATCTTCAACAATAGGGCGAAACAAACTCCACATCCCTGGCGAAGTGATTGCAGCCGTAATAAACGGAACGGAAGAAGTCCTCGAATGGCTACGCGGGTTGGGAGTGGGAATACGGTCAACAGGAGGCGAAACGGCCGATGTGGGCGATATTGTGCGCACCATAATTGTCGATTCCACCGTAACGGCGCGTGCGAAACGGTCGGATATCATCTCAAACCATAACATTAAGGCTGGCAATGTAATTGTAGGTCTTTCTTCGTCGGGCACGGCATCGTATGAAAATGAGTACAACAGCGGCATTGGCAGCAACGGACTTACCTCGGCTCGGCACGACGTATTTGCCAGCTACCTTGCGGAAAAATACCCCGAAAGCATCGACCTCGGTCTGCCTGAGAATCTGATATATTCGGGAAAGCTGAAACTTACAGATAAGGTTACCGAACACAAAATAGACGCCGGCAAGCTTGTGCTTTCGCCAACCAGAACATACGCCCCGGTCATAAGGCAGATACTCGAAGAGATGCGCCCTGAAATAGACGGGATGGTTCACTGTTCGGGAGGCGGGCAAACCAAGATTCTGCATTTTATCGACAGGCTTCATGTAATAAAAGACAACATGTTCCCCGTACCGCCACTGTTTGAAATAATTCACAACATGTCGGGCGCCGGCTGGAAGGAGATGTATGGTGTGTTCAACATGGGGCACCGCATGGAGATATACACACAGCCCGCCAGTGCCCAGCGCATAATTGACATTGCCGGATATTTTAACATCGAAGCGAAAGTAACAGGCCGCTGCGAAGCCTGCGACACAAAAAAACTGACAATCAGTTCCGGGTACGGAGTATTTGAGTATTAGAACCTGTTCTTATGCATGAAGGTTGCGTCAACCGGCGCAAGTCTCCTGCACCACTGCGTGAAGGTTGCGTCAACTGACGCAAGTCTCCTGCACCACTGCATGAAGGTTGCGTCAACTGACGCAAAAACACCGTAAAAGCCAGTTTCATGCGTTTGCCCTGGACACCGGCAGCGAATCGGATATTTCTGCAAGTATCCTTATGGCGGCTTCGACAGATGGTGTGTTGGGAGCGGTGAGGCTTAGCTTGGAGTCTTTCTGTTTCATCGTAATGCGGTTGTGCCGCCGGCTGATGCAGGTCATGATTGATGCGAATCTGTGGCTACGGTAAAACGGCGCATCGGGGTCAGATATGAAGTATGCTATCATGAGGCTGTTTTTCAGCAGTATTTTTTCTATTCCGAGGCCGGCGGCTGTCCATTTTATTTTCACAATATCGAGCAGGGCTTCGGCGGTGGGTGGCATGGGGCCAAAGCGGTCGATGAGCCTCAGGCGGAATTCGTCGAGGCTGCTTTGCGTTTCTATACTGTTCAGTTCGCGGTATAGCCTTATTCTTTCGGGAATATTTGAGATGTATTCGTCGGGGAACATTATTTCGAGATCGGTGTCTATCTGGAAGTCGGCCATGCTGTTAATGGTTGGGGAACTTTCTTCGTGCCGGGGGCTGTTTACGGCAACGGACGGTTCCTGTTCACGTAGTTCGGCCATGGCTTCGTTTAGTATGCGCTGGTAGGTCTCGAAGCCTATATCGGCTATGAAGCCGCTCTGTTCGCCGCCAAGCAGGTTGCCGGAGCCACGGATGTCGAGGTCTTGCATTGAGATGTTGAAGCCGCTTCCGAGTTCGGCGTATTCTTCAATGGCCTTGAGCCTGCGGCGGGCTTCGTGAGTTATGGTTGATAGTGGCGGGCTCAGCAGGTAGCAGAAGGCCTTGCGGTTCGACCTGCCTACGCGGCCTCGCAACTGATGCAGTTCGGAAAGGCCGAAGTGGTGGGCGTCGTTGATGAAAACAGTGTTGGCGTTAGGGATGTCGAGCCCCGATTCTATTATTGTGGTGGCTACAAGCACGTCGTAGTCGCCCTGTATGAAGTTGTACATTACGTTTTCAACCTGCTTTCCGTCCATCTGTCCGTGAACAACGGCGGTTTTTATGTTGGGGCACAACCGCCTGATGTGGGCTTCTATCTGAAGTATGTTTTCTACGCGGTTGTGGATAAAGAATACCTGACCGTTTCGCGATATTTCGTACTCGATGCCTTCCTTTATTATGTCTTCGTTGTATCCGTGGAGTTCGGTAACGATGGGCATCCGGTTTGGCGGCTGGGTGTTTATTATCGACAGGTCGCGCGAGCCCATTAGCGAGAACTGGAGGGTGCGGGGTATGGGCGTGGCGGTGAGGGTGAGCGTATCGACGTTTGCACGAAGCTTTTTGAGCCTGTCTTTTACAGCTACTCCGAATCGCTGTTCTTCGTCGATGATGAGGAGACCAAGGTCTTTGAACTTTATTTCGCTGCCGGCAAGCTTGTGTGTGCCTATTATGATGTCTATTTTACCTTCGGCGAGTTCGCGGAGTATTCTTTTCTGCTCGACCGGTTTGCGGTGCCGGCTTATGTATTCTATGTTGCAAGGAAAGCCGCGGAGCCTCGACGTAAATGTTTTATAGTGCTGAAAGGCCAGTATGGTTGTTGGCACAAGTATGGCCGTTTGCCTGCTGTCGGAGGTTGCCTTGAAGGCTGCGCGTATTGCAATTTCAGTTTTGCCGAATCCCACGTCGCCGCACACGAGCCTGTCCATAGGGTGTGAGGCTTCCATGTCTTCCTTCACGGCTTTCGAGGCGGTTAGCTGGTCTGGTGTGTCTTCGTATATGAACGAGGCTTCGAGTTCACGCTGCAAGTACGAGTCTGGCGAGAACGGATATCCGGGCGATGACATGCGTTTGGCATACAGCTGTATCAGGTCTTTTGCAATATCCTTTACTCTCGACTTTGTTGCCTGTTTCAGCTTCTGCCATGCCCCCGAGCCGAGTTTGTATATTTTGGGTTCACCACTGTCTTTCCCCTTGTATTTGGAAATCCGGTGAAGCGAATGTATGCCGACATACAGTATGTCGTTGTCGCGGTAAACAAGCCTCAGTACTTCCTGTACTTTGCCGTTTACTTCAATTTTTTCGAGCCCGCCAAACTTGCCTATGCCATGGTCGATGTGTACTACATAGTCGCCCGGGTTGAGGCCTGTAAGTTCTTTCACCGAAATGCTTTCCTTTCTGGTAAAGAATCCTTTTATGCGGAACTTGTGGTAGCGATCGAATATCTGGTGGTCGGTAAATACTGCCAGCTTAAGGTCGTGGTCGATAAAACCGGCGTGAAGGTTCGTCAGCACCGGTGTAAAGCTTACGGCTGGGTTTATTTCGCTGAATATTTCCTTCAGCCTTTCAATCTGCGTTTCGCTTTCGGAAACAATGCATGTGGTGTATCCGCCAGCGCTATTGCGTTCGAGTTGCCCGGCCAGCAGTTCAAAGTTCTTCTGAAATGCAGGCTGTGGCTCGGTTCTGAACTGAAGCGTTATATCGGGCGCAAAAAGCGACTGTTTACCAAGTTCTATTATCTTGAATTTGCGGCAGTTGTCAATGACGCCGGCGCCGGTTGCAATGGTTCCTGTTTTCCCGGTCAGCACTCCTGATTCCTGCCTGTCGGCAATCTGGTTGTATATTCCGTTTATCTTTCCCTTTATATATTCTGCATCTTCAATCCATATAACCGCCGAGGGAGGAAGAAAATCCATAAACGAATCGTTTACCTGTTCAATTGAAATATCCTGTATGTTGGGAATGATGGATATCTGTTTGTGGCGGTTTACCGACAGCTGGTCGTCGGTGCTGAACGACCTTATTGAATCGACAGAGTTGCCGAAGAAATCGATACGGCAGGGCAGGTCGTCGGAATATGAAAATACGTCGGCAATGCTTCCCCTTATGGCATACTGTCCCGGCTCGTAAACAAAGTCAACGCGCATAAAGTTGTATTCATGCAGCACTTCCTCAAGAAATTCGAGCGATAGCGTATCGCCCTCAGTTATTGAAAAGGTATTCTTCTTGAGATTCTTGCGGCTTATAACCTTTTCCATTATCGATTCGGGACAGGTTACTATTATCCCCTTCCGTTTTCCCGACGCAAGGAAATTTAGCGTTTCGGTGCGCAGTACTATGTTGGCTGGTTCGGTCTGTTCGTATTGAACCGAACGTTTGTAGGTTGACGGGAAGAAATAAACCGTGTCATTCCCTGCCAGCGCAGCAAGGTCGTTGTAGAAATAGGCGGTATCTTCCTTTTCGGGTATAATAACTATGTGTATGGTTTGTGTCTTTGAATATACTGCCGCCACCGCCAGCGCCTTGGCCGAAGCATGCAGTGCTTCAAGTTTTGCCGTTTTCAAACTGTCGCTGCCTGCAAACCCTATAAGCTGCTCAATATTGGGATGCGCCAGGAATCTGTCTATAAATATGCTATCCTTCATTGTGGCTGCAAAATTAATGAATATCCCGAACATTCACAGGTTTAAATGCAAATATGGCCAGACACACCGGTAATGCCAATCTCAGATGGTAAACGCCCCATCTTCACATCTTCAAGTCTGGTGGGGAAAGACCTGTTCCCAATAGAAATGAGAACATCCTCACTAAAACCCACAAAGTTGCAGATAAAAGCGAAAGCGGTTTCCGTCGAAGCCAAAAACCGGAAAGAATACTATACTTCTTCGGAAATAAAGCAATAGATCACAGCAAACACACTATCAACGTTACTACGCTCACAAAAACGGACAAAGAGTGTCGCTATTGCTGACGATGCGAAATATTGCGGCTGCACTGCGCCTGTCTAATATGCCATTTTATCGCCTTTCAGAACCATTAAGGCCGTTTTGAGTATTATTTTGGAATCGAGCCCCACATTCCAGTTTTCAACATACTCTATGTCGGACAGGATTCGTTTTTCCATCAGTTCAATATCTTTCGTTTCGCCACGGTATCCCCTTACCTGCGCCAGCCCGGTGATACCCGGTTTTACAAAGTGGCGCACCATGTACTTATCTACCTTGGGCGAATATTCGTCGGTGTGCTTCAGCATGTGCGGGCGCGGCCCCACCAGCGACATGTCGCCTTTCAGCACATTGAAGAGCTGCGGCAGTTCGTCGAGGCTTGTTTTTCGCAGCAGGTCGCCTATCCGTGTTTTACGATCATCGTCGGCAGTTGCCTGCCGGGTGTCGGCGGCGCCGTTGCATTTCATGGTTCTGAACTTGTAGCACGTAAACTCCTTTCCGCGTTCGCCGGTTCGCTTCTGCTTGAAAATGACAGGCCCGGGCGAACTCTTCCTTATCAGTATGGCCAGCAGCGGGAACAGCGTAGGGCACAGTACAAGCAGGGCTATTGAAGAAATAAGCACATCGCAAATCCGTTTAATCATGGCATTGTGCGCATAGCCGAGCGGGATATGATGAAGCAGAAAAACTGGCATCTTGCCTATGTTTGTGGCTATTGGCTGTGCTCCAGAGTAGTAACAGCCAATGTCGGGAATAATGTGGAAGTTGAGTACGTGCTTTTCCGAGAACTTGATGAAATCATTTATTTTGTCTTCCTCCGCTCCGGGCAGGGTACAGAACACGTCGGTTACTCCGTTTTTAAGAATAAACTCTTTGGCGTCTTCAATGTTGCCCGATATGTCTTTGCGATCTTTATCGGGATTGTCGTCAAAAAAACCGAGTATTATCACTCCGTTATAAATATTGCCGAGCATTTCGTCAAAAATCCTTTCGCCCAGATATCCGGCTCCGAGAATGATGCCCTTGTTGAATTTTTCCTTTATCGAATAGGCCAGCGCTTTCCTTGTAAGCCACTGGTTGACGGTCATAAGCAGACAGGCCGTTGCAAAAAACACCAGTATGAAAAGGCGCGATGTTGGTTCTGCAATCTTCAGAAAAAACAGGCTTGTTATCAGAATAAATGCCGTAATGGTGAGTTTGTAGATGTTACGCCTGAAAAGGTTTGTCATTTCCATTTGCTGTACGAGAGGCATTGCCGCAAAACTCAACAAATACCCCAGGTTTATCAGTACACAGATTATCTGATAAACAGTGTCAAATTGCAGCCCGACTGCATGAAGCATGCTGAAAAACAGGAGATTCAGAATCAGTATGTCTCCCACAATAAACAGTATTGCAATTATTATCCTGTAGCGTCCGTATGTGTGCATGATGTTTGTTTTAAAATTCTGACACAAAAATCTAATAAAAATTCCAGATATTTGAACTTTTTATGCTGCTTTTGACGAAACGCCTCAGAACTTTGACGAACGTATGTTTTTTAGTGATGAATGAAAAAAACGGCAATAGCCTCTTTCACCAGACATAAATAATCTCTGAAAAACACTGGCTAACTCAAAAATACCGACGCTTCCGAAAAGATACTTTCAAAGCTTCTGTCAACCTCGGTAGAAATGGCTGTTTTCAGCAGGGGGAACGGATTTTCGTGCGAATAGGGAAAGGGAAAGTCGGCTACTTTCACCGTATTACTGTCTCCTGTTTCACTCAGCGTTTCAATTATTTTTTCGGCTGGAATAACTACATCACGGGCCAATGCGATGGCCCTTACACGGTTTCGTATGGCCACAAACCTGTTTTTGCGGTAATTGCCGAATCGTTCCATGTCAATCATCGACCTGAAAGCAACACCCACCTGGTTTGAAAACATGGCGCTGAACGTCCTGTTTTCATCTGCAATTGTTTTCTCGAACCGGCTCTGGTAAAAATCAATGAGTTCGTTAAACGACTGTGTGTCCATAATGTTTTTCGATCTTCCATTCATGTTGCTGAAAACACAGCCACCACAAAACATGAAAAGCTTTGAGTCGGCTAACAATCCTTCAGGGTTTGCAAGCATCAGTATTTGCCCAAGAAATGCGCCTATTGAATAGGCAAAGATATTGAGGCTGCACTGTGCCGGAATTATTTCATGGCGTCCGTCCCTTATCCTGGCAAGCAAATCGACAATATCCATGGCGGTCTGATAGCCCGAGTTAAAAAACCTCATGGGTTCTTCAGCCATTCTCGCACTTAGAGCTGCATTGGCAAAGCTGAGCGTGTCGCTGTCGCCTGTCGTCATAAGGCGTTCGTTCATAACCGCCGTCATATCGTGAGGATTGCTCCACCAGCTTGGCGCCCTGTTTATGTGAAACGACAGGGGAAACATAACCACATAGCTCGAAGTGTTTTCTGCCAGCGTATAAGCCCAGCTGAGGTATTTTTTCCAGCTCCTTTCGTTCAAACCGTGCAGAAACAGTATCACTTTTGAACTTTTCCGCGAGGGCGCAAAGACGGGATATGTAAATTGATAGTTTTCTTCTATCTGCCGGTCTTCTGCAGAGATAAAACCGGGTTCGGGTAACGCAGAACGGTAGCTAAGGTTAAAAATGCTGATACCCGGCCACGGAAGCTCGATATGCTGCCTGTTGGAGCTGAATAAATTTTTCAAACCTGACTGAATGTCTGTATAATTCATGGCATTATTGCTTTTCATGGGAACAAAAGAATAGCTAAGTATAAAAGAAACCAAATTAATGTTGCAGCCGGAGTGCCGGAGGGATTAAAAATCGCTATTTGGGATGAAATCACCATTACAGGGATAAATTTAGCCGCGGTTTCTTGTTTCAACAATTCAGATTTCGGCAATGACACGCAAAAAAAAAACGCCACTGATTAGCATAATAATTAGTGATTTTATATTTTTGCCGCAGTAAAAAAGCAATAACTTTCATGAAACCTCCGATAAAACTTTTTGCATGCAGCGCTTCCCGGCATCTGGCTCAGTTAATTGCCGACAGGCTGGATATTGAACTGGGAAAAAGTTCCATTATAAAATTCAGCGATGGAGAGTTTCAGCCATGTTTTGACGAGTCGGTAAGGGGATGCAGTGTTTTTATTGTTCAATCGACCAATCCTCCGGCCGAAAATCTTCTTGAGCTTTTGCTTATGATTGATGCTGCCAAACGTGCTTCGGCCTACAAGGTAATTGCCGTTATTCCCTACTACGGATATGCGAGACAGGACAGGAAAGACAGGCCGCGCGTTTCTATCGGGTCAAAACTGTCGGCTGACCTGCTGAGTGCCGCAGGAGTTGACAGGATTATAACAATAGATTTGCACGCCGATCAGATACAGGGCTTTTTCAATGTTCCGGTCGATCACCTGTTCGGCTCGGCAATATTTGCCCCCTATATTGAAAAACTCAAGATTGGTAACATGACGGTATCTGCCCCCGATATGGGAGGCTCGAAAAGGGCTAACGCCTATTCAAGGCACCTACAGTCGGAAATGGTTCTGTGTTACAAAATACGTAAAAAACCCAATGTGGTAGAGGAAATGTCAATTATTGGTGAAGTTGAAGGCAAAAACGTTGTTATAATAGACGATATGGTTGACACCGCCGGCACCATCTGCCTTGCCGCCCAAATTATGAAAGACAGAGGCGCTGAAAGCATCCGGGTATTTGCAACCCATCCAATACTGTCGGGCAATGCAGTTGAAAGAATAAACGATTCCGAAATAATAGAACTTGTCGTATCCGACTCTGTGCCGCTTAAAGTTACATCGCCTAAAATAAAGGTGCTATCAATTGCTGATATATTTGCAAAAACAATTGAAGCGGTTACTACAAATAAATCGATATCGACAAATTTTGTATTCTAATTCATTTATTATACATTTGCGCTTCAAAATTTTATTGTCAAACGTGTAATGGGAGGTTATGACAGTCATAACTTTGAGTAGCACATTAAAAAAACAGGCAAATGAAGACTATTGAAATCAAAGGTTCATTAAGAACCGAACTCGGAAAGAAAAGCTCAAAACAAATCAGGCAGGCAGATAGCGTACCGTGTGTTATTTACGGTAAAGAAGAAAACATTCACTTCTCTGTGCTCGAACTGGACTTTAAAAAACTTGTATATACAAACGAAGCCCATCTGGTTGACTTAAATATTGACGGTAATATTTATAAAACCATTCTTCAGGATATTCAATTTCACCCGGTAAGCGACAGGATTATACACGTAGATTTTGTTAAGATTTTCGACTACAAGCCGGTTGTCATATCCGTTCCGATATCAATTCACGGCGATTCCATAGGTGTTATGGCTGGAGGAAAACTCAGTATAAAAAGAAGAACCCTAAAAATTAAAGGTCTTCCGAAATACCTTCCGGAATTTGTTTCCATTGATATAACCAATCTTAAAATAAACGACAGTGTAAAAGTTGGCGATTTGGCCGTTGACAACATCGAATTTCTCGATATGAAAAAATCGATTGTTGTAACAATTGCAACATCGCGCGGAGCACAAAAAGCCGAAAGCGAAGCAGCTGCAGGCAAAAAATAAATATAACAATATCTCATAATTAATTACAGGCTTGATGAAATATCTGGTTATTGGCCTGGGAAATATTGGTGAAAATTATAAAAATACCCGCCATAACATCGGTTTCAAAGTAATCGATGCTATGGCGCAGGTATCGGGTACTGGTTTTTACGATAAACGATACGGTTCCATAGCTGTGGCAAAACACAGGGGGCGTGAAATTATGCTCCTGAAACCATCAACGTATATGAATCTCAGCGGAAATGCGGTTGACTACTGGATGAAAAAGGAAAAGACACCGATGGAAAATGTCCTTGTCGTAGTTGACGATATTGCTCTGCCTACAGGAAGTCTGCGCCTCAAGCCAAAAGGTGGCGACGGAGGACATAACGGACTTGCACATATAACCCAAATCCTTGGCACAAATGAATATGCACGGCTGAGGTTCGGAATCGGATCATCGTTCAACAAGGGCGGCCAGGTTGATTATGTCCTTGGCGAATGGACCTCTGAAGAAGCAAAAATAATAGAAGAAAAACTGCCCACCGCAATTGAAATAATCAAATCGTTCACGTTTGCAGGGCTTGATCTCACAATGACAGCTTTCAACCGAGAAGCGAAAGCTAAACCGGAAAAGCCTCAACCCGGCAATAACGCCCATCAATGACAGCAACAGCAGACGATAAAACGGTACGCATCGACAAATATCTTTGGGCTGTAAGAATCTACAAAACAAGAAACATTGCCGCCGACGAATGTAAAAAAGGTAGGATAACAATTAATGATGTAGCCGTAAAACCATCAAGAGATGTAGTTGCGGGCGAAATAATTACCGTTAAAAAACCGCCCATAAATTACTGCTATAAAATTATTGATGTAATCGAAAATCGTATTTCCGCAAAACTCGTAAGCCAATTCATCGATGACATAACATCTGACGAGGAAAAACTCAAACTCAACATTGGCGTTAAAGTAGGAACCTTTTACCGTGATAAGGGAACCGGCCGCCCTACAAAAAAAGAGAGAAGGATAATAGACAGATTTCAGAACGAAGCAAACGACCTGTGATAACCTCTGCTTGCAACGAAAGATAGAGGAGGTAAAGACAAAATATTTCCTTTCGCAAGCTGAATATACCATGACAAATGTTAGTAACGGAGTCCAATTACGCACCAGCGGCTACGTCGTGCAGGGTAAAAAATAGCTTTCCGTATTAGAAATAAACAAAATACAGGTTTTTTAATAAAAAACATTGGCTGCAGCAAACACGGTGTTATTGTGTTGGCCTGCAGCCAATTTATTTCAGAAGATATAATCAGGATTTACATCATTCCCGGCATTCCGCCGCCCATTCCGGCCGGAGGCATAGGCATTTTTTCTTCTTTTTCTTCAACTATAACGGCTTCGGTGGTGAGGAACATCCCTGCTACCGATGCTGCGTTTTCGAGGGCTACCCTGGTTACTTTTGCGGGGTCTATAACGCCAGCTGCGAAGAGTTTTTCATATGTGTCAGTTTTAGCGTTGTATCCATAGTCGCCTTTACCTGACTTAACGTTTTGTGCCACAACAGCTCCTTCTTTTCCGGCATTAACGGCAATCTGACGGAGCGGTTCTTCAATGGCGCGTTTTATTATTTCGATACCTGTTGTCTGGTCGTCATTGTCGCCTTTCAGTTTGTCGAGGGCTGCTATTGCGCGTATGTATGCTACACCGCCGCCGGGAATGATACCTTCTTCTATTGCAGCGCGTGTTGCATGCAACGAGTCGTCAACGCGGTCTTTTTTCTCTTTCATTTCAACTTCTGATGCGGCACCGATATAGAGCACTGCAACTCCACCTGCAAGCTTGGCAAGGCGTTCCTGAAGTTTTTCCTTGTCGTAATCAGATGTTGTGGTTGACATCTGCTGTTTAATCTGTCCTATACGGGCTTTGATGTTATCTTTGTCGCCTGCCCCGTCAACGATAGTTGTGTTTTCCTTGCTGACAGTAATCTTGTCGGCTTTTCCAAGCATGTCGAGGGTTGCGTTTTCAAGTTTAAGGCCCTTTTCTTCCGTAATAACGGTTCCACCGGTAAGGATTGCGATGTCTTCAAGCATTTCTTTCCTTCTGTCACCAAATCCCGGGGCTTTAACGGCACAAACTCTGAGCGATCCGCGCAGACGGTTTACAACTAGGGTTGCGAGGGCTTCACCTTCAATGTCTTCGGCAATAATCAACAGCGGGCGTCCTGCCTGAGCAGTAGCTTCGAGGACGGGGAGCATGTCTTTCATTGTCGAAATCTTCTTGTCGTGTATAAGGATGAACGGGCTTTCGAGTTCTACTTCCATTTTTTCGGCATTGGTAACAAAGTACGCCGAAATATAGCCTCTGTCGAACTGCATTCCTTCAACTACTTCTACGGATGTAGTTGTTCCTTTCGATTCTTCAACGGTAATAACGCCTTCTTTGTGAACCTTGCCCATGGCTTCAGCTATGAGTTTGCCTATTTCTTCGTCGTCGTTAGCCGAAATACGTGCTACCTGCTCAATCTTTTTGAGGTCTTCGCCAATAACCTGAGCCTGGCTTTTGAGGTCTTTTACAACTCTGTCAACCGCTTTGTCCATACCTCTTTTTATATCCATCGGGTTGGCTCCTGCTGTGATGTTTTTGAGGCCTACGTTTATGATAGCCTGTGCAAGCACGGTAGCTGTGGTTGTTCCGTCGCCGGCAATATCGCCTGTTTTCGATGCAACTTCTTTCACCATCTGCGCACCCATGTTCTGATAGGCGTCTTTCAGTTCAATTTCTTTTGCAACGGTAACTCCGTCTTTTGTAATCTGCGGAGCTCCAAATTTTTTTTCAAGTACCACGTGGCGTCCTTTAGGACCAAGGGTTACTTTTACTGCGTCTGCAAGCTGGTCAACACCTTCTTTAAGAAGTGCGCGGGCGTCAATATTGAATTTAATTTCCTTTGCCATTTTATTTCAGTTTTAAATAGTTTAACAGATTAGTTAATAAATAGAACATCTGACTGTGAAATCAAAAGATAATCTTCGCCGTCAATCGACAGTTCCTGTCCGGCATATTTTCCGTACAGTACCTGATCATCTTTTTTCACTTCCATTGCTTCGTCTTTTTTTGCCGCTCCTACAAGAACGACTTTGCCCTGACGTGGTTTTTCCTTTGCTGAATCGGGGATAATAATTCCGCTTGCTGTTTTTTCCTCAGCTTCATTAGGTTTTACAAGAACCTTGCCTGCCAAGATTTTTCCTTTGATTTGTGCCATTTTATCTATGATTTATAGTTAAATATTAATTAATAATTCCGATTATCATCTCAATCATATTTTATGCCAAATGAAACTAATGTGTCATTTTGTTCTTCTTTTTACTTCTTGCGACAATTATTATGACATTTTTATTCTACGGCTTGTCTGTTGTGTTTTTATTTTACTTATTGTTAGTTCATTACATGCAGGTATGAGAAACGCCATGATGTGACAAACTGTCATTTTTTGTTGGATACCTGTGTTTTTACCTTGCCCTTATTACACCACGTTCGGAGTTTTTGAAAAAACCTGTTATATAATCTCTTTCCTGCGACGGGGCAAAGTCGGTTTCTATCTTTTCAATAGCCTGTGAGATATTTAATCCCATCTGATATATCACGCGATAGATATTGTGTATCTCATCTATCTTTTCTTTGTTGAATCCCCGTCTTGTAAGGCCCACCGAATTAAGCCCCATATAGGCCAGCGGTTCGCGGTCGGCTTTAATAAACGGCGGTACATCTATTCTTACTTTTGAGCCTCCACCGATAAATACATGGGAGCCGATGCTTGCAAACTGATGAACAAGCGTTCCGCCGCTGAGGATTGCCCAGTCGTGGACTTTTACCTCTCCCGCAAGTCCGCAGCTGTTGCCTATAATACAGTTGTTGCCTATAACGCAGTCGTGGCCTACGTGTGCATAAGCCATCAGGAGGCAATTGTTGCCTATAACTGTTTTGCCCGCTGCCGCCGTGCCTCTGTTTACTGTAACTGCTTCCCTGACTGTTGTGTTGTCGCCTATCTCGACTGTTGTTTCTTCACCGATGAATTTAAGATCCTGCGGTATCCCCGATATTACCGCCGAAGGAAATATATTACAGTTTTTCCCTATGCGGGCTCCGTAGAATACTGTAGCGTTGGGCCCAATATGGCTTCCATCGCCTATTTCAACATTTTTGTCGATATATGAAAAAGGTTCAACAGTTACGTTGATGCCTAATTTTGCTTCCGGGTGTATAAAAGCTAAATTCGATATCATGATTTTATTTGTTTTTTACTACCTGTGCGGTAAGTTCGCCTTCTATAACAAGTTTATTTCCTACAAAAGCCTGCCCAAACATTGTAACAATACCTCTTCTTATGACATCTGTCAGATCCATTTTAAGGATGACGGTATCTCCGGGAACTACTTTATTTCTGATTTTTACCTTGTCTATTTTCAGAAAGTATGTTGAATATTTCTCGGGGGCGTCAACATTGCTTAAAACGAGCAGCCCGCCTGTTTGTGCCATAGCTTCAACAAGCAGGACACCTGGCATTACGGGTTCTTCGGGAAAATGACCCTGAAAAAACGCCTCGTTAAAGGTTACATTTTTTATACCTACAATCGAACTTTCGTCGAGCGATATAATTTTGTCAACCAGCAGAAAGGGATACCGGTGGGGCAACATTTTTCTTATATCTTCAACTGAAAATACCGGTGGCTGCGATGGGTCATAAACAGGAATATCAGCTTTCGAGAGATTCTTTTTCATTTCCTGTCTCATTATTTTGGCAAGACGTGTGTTGGCTAAATGTCCGGGGCGTGTTGCAACAACTTTGCCTTTTATTGGCTTTCCGACTAATGCAAGGTCGCCCATAATGTCGAGAAGCTTGTGGCGTGCGGGTTCGTTCGGAAAACGCAGCTCGGTATTGTTCAGTATGCCGGTGGTATGGGCGTTTATTCCGGGTCTGTTAAACATTCTTGCAATTCGTTCAATTTCGGCTTGTTCAACTTCGCTTTCAAGTATTACTACTGCATTGTCGAGGTCGCCTCCCTTTATCAGTCCCATTTTAAAGAGGGGTTCAAGTTCATGGAAAAAAACAAAGGTGCGGCTGCTGGCAATTTCTTTTTCAAAATCGTCAATCGAATCGAGGATGGCGTACTGGTTCCCTAAAATCCGCGAGTTGTAGTCGATAAGTACATTTATGCTGAAATGGTCGTCGGGATAAACAATCATATCTACTCCATGTTCTTCGTCGGAGCAGGCAATTTTCTGTTTTACTGTAAAATAATTTCTGTCTTCTTTGAGTTCTGTCGCTCCGGCTTCGATAATGGCTTCGGCAAATTTTAATGACGACCCGCCCATAATGGGGGCTTCGGGGCCGTTCATTTCAATAATGGCGTTGTCGATACGAAGGCCATACAGGGCGGCCAGTACATGTTCTATCGTTTGAACCGAGGCATTATTCTGCATAAGTGTTGTTCCGCGTGAGGTATCGGTAACATTTTCGGCAAGGGCGTCTATTACCGGTGCGCCGGGAAGGTCAACCCTGCAGAATTTGTAGCCGTGATTGGCGGGTGCGGGTTTAAATGTAATGGTTACGTTTATGCCGGTATGCAATCCCTTGCCGGTAAGACTTATTTCTTTTGCAAGTGTTCTTTGCTTTTCAGTCATCTTAAATATTTTTATTCAAAATTTCAGGATACAAAGATGGTAAAAAAACCTATTACTGCAATAGGTACTTT
>JAITVX010000174.1 GCA_031285575.1 Bacteroidales bacterium | reverse complement strand
CAACCCGCCCGCAAAAAACAACCGGCAAGGTATGGATAAACGACCGGGGCTTTGCAACAAAAGAATTCGACTACACATCGGGCATAATATGCTCCGGAGCAAGTTTCAGGCAGAAATACGGCATTTTTCAGGCCAAAATAAAACTTGGCGACGCCGGCGCCAAACACGCCTTCTGGATGCTTGCCGACAAAATTACTCCGCACATCGACGTATGCAAAACATCGAACGGTAAAGTATGGTTCGATTTCTTTCCGTTAAAAGGCGGCGCAGCAAAAACATCGCTCGGCTCGAAATACGCAGGTGCCTTTTACATATTTACGCTCGAATGGACAGCCGATAGACTGGTATGGAAAATAAACAATACGGAAGTCTTTACACAAACAGCAGACATACCGCAGGAGCCGATGTACGTAATGCTGTCGGGCGGTCTCGACAAACCCATAAACGGAACCGCATCGATGGAGATTGACTGGATAAGAGTATATCAGGCTAAAAAATAAATACCGGATGACATTGTATCCCCCATCTTTGCACCGGACTCATGTTGTTTAATGTGGGTTTTATCCGTTTGTTATTGTAGCAGTCGATATATATCAGATAGACATACAGACTTACATAAATTGTAAAACGTGAAATACAAACACATTCCGGTCATAATACTTTCCATGGCGTTTACAGTTTCTGCATGCAGAAACCATGGCGGGAAGGATATCAGTGAAGGAGAAATTCATTACTCCATTGAATATTCCGGTAATCTCGGGAAAGTTCCGAAAGAATTATTGCCAAAAAACCTTATAGTTTCATTCAAGCAGAATAAGGTACTGTTTGAAATGACGTCGGTTTTCGGCAATTCGGGAATTATCAACCTCTCGAACCCAAAAAGCGGGATATACGATACATACTTCAGCCTTTTTGCACTGAAATATTATTGCGAACTTTCCGAAGGCGAACTGTTTCCTGGGCTTGGCTCTATGGATGGAATAGAAATAGACAAAACATCGGGAAACATGGATATATGCGGTTTCAGGTGCAAACATGCCGAAGTTACACTGCCGTCAGACAGAGACAAAATAATCAGCATCTGGTACACCGACGAGATCGACGTGCGAGGTTCAAACCTTGCAACGCCCTTTGAAGAAATTGACGGTGTGCTGCTCGACTTTTTCTTTCGTATTGGCGAAGCCGAAATTCATTTCAGCGCCGAAAATATTTACAGCAAGGAGATAAACGACAACATATTTGAAAGGCGCACCGACTACACAAAAGCAACACAGGAAGACATAAACGGGTTTATCAGTAAAATGGTAAATTTTTAACAAGAAGGCAGAACTGCACAATTGGCGACCATGAAAACAGTTCAATACGTTCGTTATGTTTTAATTGTTTGTACGCTTTGTTTTATCATTTTACCGACTATGCATTAATTGTTTCCTGCACATATCTTCTTTGTAAGACCTATATCATACCGTTGTGATACCTACGTCTTGTTTTTGTAAGATGCAGGTCTTGCAAATAGTTCATCTTTACAAAAATGATAAATATTGCTGTTATTTTGCATAAAATAGTGTGTGGAAGTATATAAAATATACTGTTGGGGCGGTGAGGCTTTCAGTAAATATATTTTTCATCAGCAATGAGACATCCCCACTTGTCAATGCAGATGCATTTCGTTTTAAAAGAGGATAGGATTAAACTTGCATTCATATCTGACATGGCAGCGTTTAATATAGAAGCCCTTTTTTATCCAAGGAATTTACAGCCTCAATACATATTCTTTTTATTATTTCAAAACTCACAGATTCTGGATCTGGAGAAACAAGTTCTGCATTTACCCAACGATCTGTTTTTACTTTATACTCTATGGAAATATCGTTCACTTTCAAATTACAAGAGGCACTTTCATCAACTATGTCATGCATGTTATCTGCTAATAATGGTAATATAGATGGAAGCATATAATATGGAGCGGTATTATAAATTTTATCTAATGGTTCTGTTGCTTTTTCAAAAGCTTTTATAAGGTTATCTTTTTGTCCTCCTAAAATTCTTAAACACATACGTATGATTACAAGCCCAGGATAGTTGTATTGACCAATAATACCATCTTCCTGTTTCTTTTTTAGATCTTTGACGTTCAATATTTGTCTTAAATTGATAACTTTTCCCTCTATAAACGAATATAATATATAGCAGATACAATTGATTTCAAAAGTGATTTGCTCTGTTTGATTATAGGAATGATTATTTTAATTTTCTCTTTAATAAATTCCATAATCGCCACTTTATTATTGAAGTTAAATATTTCGTGGCTGTAGAACTTGTCTATATATCCGCTAAAGTCGGTGTTCTGTCCATATTTTGCAGCAAATATGTTCCGAATGTTATTTATATCACAAACGAATATGATTTTGTCGAAACCAAATTTGTTTGTATTCTTATCTATATCTATATCGATATGCGCAGAAAATACATTCAGCAATCTGAAAATATGTTCGGGGTCGACACGGTCTAAATCATCAATGATTAAAACATTTTCTTTTGCATGTTCTCCCTCTTTGCAATTAACAAGGTTGTTGCGGATAAACTGACTTATCAGGTCAAATTCGTAAATCAAACCTTTTGTTTGTTTTAACTCGTTGCTAAAATCCTTTAGTAAGGTCTTTTCATTTTTATTTATTTTTTTACGATATTTCAAGAAATCCTTGTGAACATTCAATATGGCTTCCATCGCTTTTCCTGCTTTATCTATACAAAACAATGGAACACACTGCATTATTTTAGAAAGAACATTCGTTCCATTATGTAACAGGTAGGATTGAAGTGCCAACAACTTTGAAAACTTCTCGTTATTAACTTGAATCCAGTCAGTGTCCAATAAATGACACACAATGTCATACTTGATGAGTTCAAAGATGTCTTCATTGGTAGCAACCTGATAGTTTACAGGAAATAAATGAAATGCGTTATACCTTTCTTTAATTTCCGGGGCTTCAAAGAAATACTTCAGAAAGAATGTTTTCCCCGTACCAAATGCACTCGAAAACAGAATTCGGCTGTTTGCAGTAAGATGTTCTTCAAACTTTGGGGCGGGTTCGTTTATATCTATCGGTGCTTCCGGCATTGATAATTTCTTAGTCATGGCATTTTATTTTAATTGTTTTCTATTATAGTTATCTCCTCCCGCGTCAATCCGTACAGCACATACACCAGCCGGTCTATTTCGGTGTCGGCCATATATATCATTGATACTTCGTTGTTTATCAACCTTGCAATATATAAGTATGACATCCTGACCGTCAAAAAACGGACAATGACTGTCGTACATATAGCGGATATATTGACTTTTATAGTCAGGCATGGTTAGAATTCTTCCTTATAATAAATTTTGTAATATTTTCCTTTGCCGTCTTCACCCTGTTCAACCACTTCACGGTTTCCGTGAATATAGATATGAACATTTTTGTCGAGTTTTATTACGCTTTTCAGCACGCGGGCCTGCTTTTTTACGGCGCTGTCGGATATTGTAAAATTATCGGCAAAGTCCACTTCGTATTCCTGCGCGTAGGAAGATTTGTATTGATTGAATTTTTCTATTACATCTGGCTGTGCAATTACTTCGCTGGCAAATTCCGAGAGGTTGAAATTGTCTTTTTCCCTGAAAAACTGCACCGACCTGTTCAATAAATCTATCTGGTCGGCTTTGCTGACATCAAACTGCTGCGGCAATTCGTTTCTGACAAAGTTTTTGCAAAGCGACAGCAAATTTTGTGTATTGTAGTATTCATCTTTTCGCTGGCGAATATTCAGAAAATCGTCTGTCCAATACTGTGCCTCAACGCCTTTATTTGTATTATCTACCACCGCAACGATATATCCATTTTCGCGTTCTGTATTGAAAATCAAACACCCTTTGTCTAATTTATTGATATTGATTCCTTTCTCGCTCTCAATTTCAAAGCCTTCGCCTTGCGGGAATACTTTTAGAAATGTGTCTTTGTTTTCCGACTTGAACAGTCCGACAGCATCAGCGGTTTCGCCGTCAATAATGCAGTCTTTGAAATATACGGTGTAAAACTCGCCGCCTTTGATTTTGGGATGGGCGCTTTGTTCATACAAATGCCTTGCAAGGTTTATTGATTGTTGCAAAAGAGATTCGGGGTTATCGAAAACCTCAGAAACATAATTTAATACTTCGTTGTATTTAAGATTGGTATCGTGGAAAAACTGATACTGTTCTTCTGTTTTGAGAAATGGTTTGAGAAAATAATCTGTCAGAACATAATCAATATCTTCATTTGTTGTCAACAGCGATTTTGAACATCTGACAATTGCATCGTTACTTTTGTTTCCGACAAAATGTACTGCAACATCTCTTATTTTTGTATCGTAACACTGTATCATATCAATTCATTATTTTGCTCCAAATGCACGGGAATAATAAGAAAAATCAATCCTTCAATTTTAACAGTTTCCTTGTCTGCCATTGACATCTGGCCTGCAAACTTACAACATTCTTTCTTATACCCGTTAAATCGTCAAATAAAACAAAGCCGGAGTACTGCAAAATTAATAAGCAGCTGTACGGAAAACAACTCAAAACCACCTATATTTGCACCGCCGATAAACCCAAATACCGATACGATGACCTGTACACATGGCAACACTTTCGACAGGAAAAATTTCACCCAAAACGGGTTACCGAAGGGCGAATACGAAGACTGTACCTTCAACAAATAGAATAATAGCATGTTCCATATGCAATACGAACGCCAATGTAATTTTTCTTTTCGCTTTGGGCATACAGAATTTCAGTGCCACAACATAAAGAAATAAACACTAATATGAATTTTATTATTTTCATTATCAGGTTTTTAATAAGTTCTACTGCTTGGTGTAAACATTGTTTTCAGATACGGTTATTTCGGCAGTTTCTTCGGTGTTGCTTGTGTTGCCGGCCTGGTCGGTGATAAAGAAACTGTATTTTATGGTGTCGTCTGTGCTGTATGACTGGTAGATTATCGAGATTGTAATTTCGCCTTTTAGTACTTTGTTGCTGCCGGCTTGTTCCAGGTCGGGTATGCGGTAGGCGCGGTATGGCAGCAGCGGGTCGAGGGTATCGGCAACGGGTTGCATTGTGCCGCCTGTTTTACGGTAAAGGGATAGTTTGAGGTTGGTTGTGTCGGCAATGTCGGTTGCTGCAAGGCCTATGTCGCCGTCGCCGTCTTCAAACCGGAATTTCAGCCGGCCGGCTTTCGACTGGTTTTGAAGAATGTCGGTTGTGTCGAATATCTCAAAGCTGACAAATTCTATGGCGGGCGTTACCGACGCAGGTTCAATCTTAAAGCATGCCGTACTTAGCACTATGGCTGCGGTAATGATTAGCGAGAGGTTTGTCTTTTTCATTGCATGTTTTTTACTTTTTCCTGAAGAATATTCTTATAGGCACTCCTGCAAAGTCGAACTGTTCGCGAAGCCTGTTTTCTATAAACCTTTTATATGGTTCCTTTACGTATTGCGGCAGGTTGCAGAAAAGTGCAAATGCCGGAGCGTAAACAGGCAGTTGTGTTACGTACTTTATTCTTATCTGTTTGCCTTTTGTGGCCGGCGGCGGGTTGTTCTGTATTATGGGCAGCATTATGTCGTTCAGTTTCGATGCGCTTATTTTCCGCTTGCGGTTTTCATTCACTTTCTCTATAAGGTCGAGTATCTTGTGTATCCGCTGTTTGCCGGTGGCCGAGATGAAGAGCACCGGGTAGTCGGTGAATGGGGCGGTGCGTTCCTTTATTGCTCTTTCAAACGCGACGGTTGTGTTTGTGTCTTTTTCAACCAAATCCCATTTGTTTACAAGGACTATCATGCCTTTGTTGTTTTTAAGTATCAGCGATATGATATTCATGTCCTGTGCTTCAATCCCGCGGGTTGCATCTATCAGCAGAAGCGATATGTCGGAGTTTTCGATTGTACGTACGGCACGCATTACGGAGTAGAACTCGATGTTTTCGTTCACTTTCGATTTTTTCCTCAGCCCGGCCGTATCTACAAGCATGAAGTCGTGCTTGTATTTATTGTATCGCGTGTATATCGAGTCGCGTGTTGTGCCGGCTATCGGTGTAACTATGTTGCGCTCCGTTCCGAGCAGTGCGTTTACCAGCGACGATTTGCCTACGTTTGGTCTGCCTACAATGGCTATGCGTGGGAGTTCTGTAGGTTCGTCGTCGGGTGATGCGGGGAGGTTTCTGACTATTTCGTCGAGCAGGTCGCCGGTTCCGCTGCCGTTTATCGAGCTTATGGGGAAACAGTCGCCGAGGCCGAGCCTGTAAAATTCGGCGGTCTCAAACATGCGTTCGCTGTTATCGACTTTGTTTACTGCGAGTATTGCTTTCCTGGGACTTTTACGCAGCAGCATTGCAACGGTGCCGTCGAGGTCGTGTATGCCGGAGGTAACGTCAACCACAAACAGTATTACGTCCGACTCTTCCATTGCAAGTATGACCTGCTTGTTTATTTCTTCTTCAAATATGTCGTCGGAGTTATCGACGTAACCGCCGGTGTCTATTACCGAGAAGTTGACGCCGTTCCATGTTGAAGTGCCGTAGTTGCGATCGCGGGTAACGCCGCTTGTTTCATCTACTATTGCGTCACGCGAATCGGTGAGCCTGTTGAAAAGTGTCGATTTCCCTACGTTTGGCCTGCCTACTATTGCTACTATTCCGCTCATTTCAGTGTGTGTGTTTGTTTAGTTATATCCAAATTTTTTCAGCATTATGGGTTTGTCTCTCCAGTCTTTCGATACTTTCACGAAGACTTCAAGAAATATTTTTTTATTAAAGAACAGTTCCATGTCTTTACGCGCTTCGGTTGCTGTTTTTTTCAGCATGGAGCCTTTGTGGCCTATTATTATTCCTTTCTGGCTCTGACGTGCCACGTGTATTATGGCTCCGATTCTTATAAGCGCTTTTTCTTCCTTGAAACTTTCAATTTCTATTTCAACCGAATAGGGTATTTCCTTCTGATAGTTAAGGAGTATCTTCTCGCGCAGTATTTCCGAGGCAAAAAACCGTTCAACCTTGTCGGTAAGCTGGTCTTTAGGGAACCATGGCTCGCCTTCGGGCAGTTTCGACAGTATTGTATTGAGAAGCGCGTCGAGGTTGAATTTCTGCAGTGCCGACACGGGTATAACGGGCGACGCTGGAAAACATTCGCGCCATGTTTCAACTATTGTTTCCAGTTCGCTCTGGTTAGAAAGATCTATCTTGTTTATTACCGCTATCACGGGAACGCTGGCTTCTTTTATTTTTTTGATGTATTCGCCTTTGTGTGCCAACTTTTCCACGGTGTCGGTAACGTAAACAATCATGTCGGCGTCGGTAAGCGCAAGATTTACGAAGCCCATCATTGTTTCCTGCATCCGGTATTCGGGTTTCAGTATTCCCGGAGTGTCGGAATATACTATCTGGAAGTCGTCGCCGTTAACGATGCCCATTATGCGGTGGCGGGTAGTCTGTGCCTTGGCTGTTATTATTGAAAGCTTTTCGCCTACAAGGGCGTTCATTATGGTAGATTTTCCTACGTTGGGGTTTCCGAGTATGTTCACGAACCCCGATTTGTGTGCCGGTTTCTGTTCCATATCAGAAGATACCACGTTTCAGCATTACTATTTCCTTTTCATTCAGGAAACGCCACTTGCCTCGCTGTACATTCTTTTTGGTTAGGCCGGCAAAATATACTCTGTCGAGTTTCCTTATCCTGTATCCGAGGTGTTCAAACAGGCGCCGCACAATCCTGTTCTGTCCCGAGTGCAACTCTATGCCTATCTGTGTTTTGTCTTCGGCATCGGCATACGAAACTGCATCGGCGGCTACCGTTTCGCCGTCGATGTCGAGGCCTTCGGTCAGTTTCACAAGGTCGCCCTTAGTCACAGACCTGTCGAGAAACACGTGGTATATCTTACGCCTTTTATATTTGGGATGCGTTAGTTTGCCCGTAAGTTCGCCGTCGTTGGTAAGCAGCAGCACTCCTGTTGTAGCCTTGTCGAGCCGGCCAACGGGATACACCCTTTCCCTGAGGCCGGGGCCCAAAAGGTCGAGCACCGTGCGTTCGGCATGGGGGTCTTTAACGGTTGTAACATAGTCTTTGGGCTTGTTCATCAGTATGTAAACCTTTTTTTCGGCTGTCAGCCGTTTGTTTTTATACCTTACGTCGTCTCTGAGCGATACTTTTGTTGCAAGGTCGGTAACAACAGTGCCGTTTACCGATATCAGTCCTTCCCTTATGTGTTCGTCGGCTTCTCTTCTCGAACAGAGGCCGCTGTTCGAGATGAATCTGTTGAGCCTTACTGTTTCGGGCTGCAGCGGAGCGGCGTTACTCTTTTTCATAAAAAATATTATTTCGCTGCAAATGTACGAAAAGACCTCGTAAAAACGGCAAAATTTAGTTATCGCTTTTTAATCGACTTAAAATCAAATTAAATTGTAAGTGTTCGGTTAAGTGTAACGTGATATACCGTTAAACAATAAGAAGTAATTCATAGAGGGCAGAACTGTATGGCGAGAAGTTGTAATACTTTTCAGCGTATCTGTTAGGAATCTACTACCTGCCGATGGTTGGCTGAAACATAAGTACACCAAAATTGAGTCAGTTATATAAATTATAATAAAAGAAGTTTCTTACAAACTTGTTAGATGCGGAAGACATGTGTCTGGAATGGCACTTGTTTTACGAAGAAAGCCCAAGTCGCATTTGGACAATTGACATTATACACATAAAAAACAAATCGCCATACTCAGGAACCATTGAGCGCGTAACCGAAAAGATAAGCGCGGTTTTGACTGAAAAATTAAGGCAAATTATTCTGAAACTATATTACTAATGCACTAAAGTGCATAGGTTTGGATAGCGAATGAAATTCGCCAGCCCACGTCATTGCGAGTTTCCACCCCAAATTTTGTGGCATAATGCCGTGATGACATTTGGAAGCTGTTACATTTGCGGATGTCCGCACAGTTTGACCGGTCTGTGTATAGTGTATTTTACCTGTTTGCGAGTATGGTTCCGAAAGAATTGAGTCATAATGCATGGTACTTCCCCCATGGGAATGTCCGCTTGGTAGCCTGCCGACGTTTAGTTTACACGC
>JAITVX010000098.1 GCA_031285575.1 Bacteroidales bacterium | reverse complement strand
ATGCATGGTCTTCCGAAGGCCGGCGCTGCTGCCTTTATGTGTTTACGGACAAAAGCCGGTTTCATACGTTTGCCCTGGTGAACATACCGTTTTATACGGTAATTTATAAGCCTTATATTTGGAATTATTTTACATTCATTATCTTTGGTGCGTTAATTAACAGAAAAATAATATAATGGGAAAGGTTCTGATAATAGGAGCAGGTGGCGTGGGGTCGGTTGTGGCGCATAAAATGGCATCGCTGCCCGATGTTTTTACAGGCATAATGCTGGCAAGCCGTACAAAATCGAAATGCGACGCTATTGCAGCGCATGCCGGTGAAAACAGGATTGAAACGGCGCAGGTTGACGCCGATAATGTTCCTCAGCTTGTAAGTCTGATAAGAGCCTGCAAGCCCGATATGGTGGTTAACGTTGCGCTGCCATATCAAGACCTGCATATTATGGATGCATGCCTCGAAACCGGCGTTGCATACCTCGACACCGCAAACTACGAGCCGCCAGAGGAGGCAAAGTTTGAATACCGGTGGCAGTGGGAGTATGGCGACAGGTTCAGGGATGCAGGGCTGACGGCCATCCTCGGCTGCGGTTTCGACCCGGGGGCTACGTCGGTGTTTACGGCTTATGCGGCAAAGCATCATTTTGATGAAATACATTACCTTGATATTGTTGACTGCAATGCCGGCGACCACGGCAAACCGTTTGCAACCAATTTTAACCCCGAAATAAACATACGCGAAGTTACACAGCGTGGCAAATACTGGGAAAACGGCCGGTGGGTTACTACGGAACCTCATGAAATACACATGCCCCTCGACTATCCGCATATAGGGCTCAGGGAGTCGTACCTCATATACCATGAAGAACTTGAGTCGCTTGTGAAAAACTTCCCGACGCTGAAACGCGCAAGGTTCTGGATGACGTTCGGGCAGGAATACCTTACGCACCTGCGCGTTATACAGAACATTGGGATGGCTGGCATTGCACCGGTTATGTATGAAGGCCGCGAGATAGTGCCGATACAGTTCCTGAAGGCCGTGCTTCCCGACCCTGGCGAGCTTGGCGAAAACTATACCGGGCAAACATCAATAGGATGCCGCATAAGAGGTATAAAAAACGGCCGTGAGAAAACATATTACATATATAACAACTGCAGGCACGAAGACGCCTATGCCGAAACCGGCGCCCAGGGAGTAAGCTACACAACAGGCGTTCCGGCAGCCATAGGGGCCATGATGTACCTGAAGGGAATATGGAAAAAGCCGGGCGTTTATAATGTTGAAGAGTTTGACCCCAATCCGTTTATGACAGAACTTAACCGGCTGGGGCTTCCGTGGACAGAACTGCACGATGTTGACCTTGAACTGTAGCAGCACCGGTATGACAGATTACAGCAAAGTGCCTTCCCCCTGCTATGTTATCGACGAAAAAAGGTTAAGACACAACCTTGCCCTGCTGAAACACGTTGCCGACGAATCGGGCGCAACAATAATCATGGCTTTTAAGGCCTTTGCAATGTGGGGCGTATTCGACATAGTGAAGGAATACATCAACGGTGCTGCCGCAAGTTCGGTTGACGAAGCAAGGCTATGCTGCGAACACATCGGTTCGCCGGCGCATACCTATTCGCCTGTATATAAAAAAGCCGATTTTGAAGATATTCAGCAATACAGCTCGCATATCACATTCAACTCCATCAATCAATACCGGATGTTTGCAGAATATTTACAGGAAAACATATCGGCAGGCCTGAGGATAAACCCCGAATTTTCGGAAACAGAATACGGAATGTACAACCCCTGCAGCCCCGGTTCGCGCCTCGGCATAACGGCCGGTGCACTTGGCAATACCCTGCCGCCGGGAGTTGAAGGCTTTCACTTTCATGTCCTTTTTGAGTCAGGTTCATCTGCACTTGCAAAGGTACTGGCTGAAGTTGAAAAGAAATTCGGGAAATTCTTCGGGCAGCTGAAGTGGATTAACATGGGCGGAGGGCATCTTATTACCGGAAAAGATTACGACGTAAACCATCTTATCGAAATGCTGCGAAACTTTAAGGCAAATACCGGTTTGCAGGTAATACTTGAACCCGGAAGCGCATTTGCATGGGAAACCGGCGAGCTTGTTGCCACCGTTGAAGATATTGTTGAAAACGGCGGAATAAAAACCGCCATGCTCGACGTGTCGTTTACGGCACACATGCCCGATTGCCTCGAGATGCCGTATAAGCCAAAAGTATTGGGAGCCGTTGAAAAAGCCGCCGGCAAACCTGTTTACCGGCTGGGAGGAAACTCGTGTCTGTCGGGCGATGTTATGGGCGACTGGTATTTCGACCGCGAACTGCAGGCAGGCGACAGGATAGTGTTCCTCGATATGATTCACTATACGATGGTAAAAACCACAACCTTCAACGGTGTACGCCACCCCTCAATAGGCATCATAACAAACAGCAACAGCTTCCGGCTCATAAAAGAATTTGGCTACAGCGACTACCGGGACAGGCTGTCGTGATTATTGTTTTTTGAGCAAACAGCGTGCAGTTACTGCAAGGCGTATCTGGTGTGTTAAAAACAGTTAAAACAATGCAATTGCCGGCGACAGTATTTTTGTAATACAATTAAAAATCTTTCATTTGAGTTGTTTATTTTTCACTGTGTAGCAGGTATATCATTTTGCACTTCAAAAAAGAATAGAAGATTTAAAGAAATGCTAAAATAACCAT